>JAFDED010000008.1 GCA_019310535.1 Deltaproteobacteria bacterium | reverse complement strand
AGCAGCATGAGGAAAAAGAAGAAAAGATATTGAGCTTTCTCCCAGGAAGCAAAGGATTATGACTTCGCAATCCCTTCATGATCTTTTTGATAACCTATTTTTCAGTGTGAACTATTTAAAAATTAATCCTGTCAAATGATCATTCTACCTTTCAGCCCTTCTTTTCACTCTTACGAAGTGCTTTAAACATCTCCTGGGCCGGATATGCCGCTGCGTCGATGAAAGCGATGAAGAGGGTGTATACCCGCGCAAAACGTCAGTTTGGAGAGAACAAATAAAGCTCACTTCCAATTGAGGGAACAGCGTTGAAAAGAGCGGTATCCATCGTCAAGATCGAGGAAGACAGCATTCCGGAACCGCTATTGAGAGCGATATCATCATCAGCGTGCCGGTTGCATGGGTGAGTTAATCGGGGCATTGTCCCGCATCCGGGAGGCAGGCTTCGGAGAAGCCATGGAAACGCTGACCATGATCCTCGGAGATCGCCTGAGACAGAGGTTGCGACCGTCAAGGTAGTTCTCCTGGTGAAATGTTCAAAGCACCTCGCCGGAATCGGCCGCCACGTCAAAGAATGCCCCCTGAAGAAGATAATACGACCAGGGCAATCTGTATTGTATGCCGCGTTGATACCAGCGATGTCATGACCTCACGGGATTTTATGCGCCAAAAAAATTGGAACGCTGCAAAGGCCAACCTCAAGGTGTACCTTCTGAACGGCTGTATCGTTTCTCCGATCACCCCGGGACAAAGAACCCCTATCCGCACAATTACTATTATCCGCGCTTATTCGCTGAACTATCGGATTTCCGGAATTGGTTTGTCATCTCCCTTTTTTCATGATATATTTCAATGAATCAATAGTCGATATTCTGCTTTTTTTATAACTGCTTATAACTGTATTATTGACGAGTTACTCTCGCTTCAGAGTGGAGAGCATATGTATCGACCACCATCATGCCGGTGAAGAGTAAAGGCAAACAAGGAGTGGAGAAAGCTTATTGCAAATTGGTCATACTACGAAGGTACAGTTTTACTCAACTCTAGATAAAAGGAGGCAGAGATGAGGCGAAAAATATTTTGTAATTTTAAGGTGTTGGCGTGGTTTGCCGTTTTCTTGGTGAGTCCTGTTTTGATCTGGTTTGCTGTATCTCTGGCGATTGACGGATTCCCCGGCGTTACGCCATCCACCATCATTTCCCGGATTCCCATGGTCCAGGATAGCAGCGACAACTCCGATTTCTTGGTTTTGACCAACTTCAGAGACAGCACTGCTTCGGCCACCGTTAGCTTGTACGATACAACGGGAGGGCTTACCGCTGTTACGGTCTCCGTCGATGAACACCAGGTTTCTATCGTAGATATCAGCGAGGTCAGCCTTGTTCAGGGAATATACAGCCTTGAGGTGGATGCGCCCGAAAGCATTCACTCCATGGTCATTACCGGGCCCTCGGATTTCCATTCGATATCGCTGCGCAAGTTAACACGAGGTTCGCTGAGCACAGAGACACGCACTCTCTCGTTGCCCATGATGGCGCATTTTGAATGGGCGTCGGGCGACCTTTTTTTAGCCAATTTTGATGATCGATCAGCCGTCGTCAGCATAACGGTCTATGACCTCACAGGGACCACGGTAACAGAAAGGGAGCTGACTTTGGGCGCCAATGCGATTTTACAAATTACCGCCGAGGAACTGATCGGCGCAGGCCAGGAAGGCATCTTCAGCGCCATCATAAGCGCTCCAGGCACAGTACTTGGGGTCTATACGGTAACCGATCCGGACAATGACAAGGGGTATTATCCTCTGGGAGGGGAACCCTCCGGAGAAGGTCTTTCTGCTGATGGTCCCACCGTCAGAAGAGGGAAAGAAGGAGTTATCCTGAATAAATGGAGTTAATGATAATGAACTCGAGATAGTCTCAAAACATACCAGACATGGCGTCTCGCCTTGTTTCTATGGAATGAAAAGAAGCGGGGAGAGACGCTCCCCGCTTCACAACACGCCGTCATCAAGTAATCTAAGCCTAAACCCGAACAATGCAGGTAATTTTCTAAGAACAGCTTTACAACATGATAGGCAAGTCCTCTTACCTCTCTGGCTGCGAGGAGGATCCGGCGCCTTTGCTGAAATCATTCCACATGCCGGCAGCAGAGAAATAAAGAAGTCATCGCCTAACTTCCGCCGGCTTCATCCTCAGAAGATCGTAAATAATGATGATCACTCCCACCAGGAAAACCAGGCCGCTGCCGATTGCCACCTTGAACCATAACTGCATCTGCGCTTGAGCGATCATGAATCCCATCCCCAGCACCCGCTCCAGATAGGATTGCAGCACGCCGGCCACGCCGAAAGCCAATCCCAGAACGAACATGGCACTGCTTGTTACCCAAAATCCCCATTTGCCCATATTCTGGTGGAAATGCTCGAACCCTTTCAATTTCGGGAAAGCATAGTAGAACACCGTGAGATTCAGCAAAGCATAGGCGCCAAAGAAGGCCATATGCCCATGTGACACCGTCACCTGGCTGCCGTGGGTGTAATAGTTGATCTGCGGCAGAGTATGAATGAAGCCCCACACCCCCGCACCGATCAAGTGATAAATGGCACAGCCAACGGCAAATATCCAGACCACCGGATTGACGATCTGAAGCTTACGCTCCTTGACATGACGGAAGGTGTCCACCACCATCAATAAAATGGGCAATGGCTCCAGAGCGCTGAAGATGCCGCCGAACCATAGCCAGTATCGGGGGGCGCCCAGCCAGTAATAGTGGTGCCCCGTGCCTGTTATGCCTGTAAAAAGGAACAACCCAATTTCCACATACAGCCATTTCTCCACAACCTGTCGTTCCACACCGGTAATCTGCATCAGGATCCAGGCGATGATGGCCCCGGTTACAAGCTCCCAGGCACCTTCGACCCACAGATGTATCACCCACCACCAGTAGTACCAGTCGATGGCGAGGTTCTTATAAAAAGGGATGCCGAAGAGGTATAACAGCGCAAGAGAAGCAAGACCACCTAATAGCGTGCCCTGGATCACTGTCCAGTTATTCGCCCGGAGGAGGGTCATGGCCACGTTAAACAAAAAGATCAGGGCGCCGATTACTATGAAGATATCCAGAGTGAACGGGATTTCCAGCAGTGGCCTGCCCTGGGTCCACCCGAACAGAAAGCCGATCAGTGCCGCCACTCCGGTTGTCACCAGCACAATGAGCTGCACATAGGCCAATCTGGTGCTGAACAATTCCGAGCGGCTCTCCACAGGAATCATGAAATAGGTGCCGCCCATAAACCCGAGCAGCATCCACAGCACCAGCAGGTTGGTATGCATGGCTCGGGCCGTGGAAAAGGGAAATACGTCCACCAGGCCTTGCGGCAGGGTAAAGGCGTAATTGACGGCCAGCCACAGCCCTATGACCACCTGCAAGGCGAATAATAACAAAGCCACTATAAAATAGGGATACGCTACACGCTGAGATTCATAAGTAATCATTGTTTCACCCTCCTTGCCTTGCAAGAAATTCAGCGATGGCTTGCACATCCTTGGGTGGTAAATCGGCATAAGACGGCATTTCAGTATCCGCTTTCATCGACTGCGGATCGGTAATCCATTTCTTGATCTTTTCGATATCAAGTCGAGCGCCCGCATCATCCAGCGGTTTGCCGAGGTCGCCGCCGACATCCTGCAACTTATGACAATCAAAGCAATTGTTTTCTTTGAAAAGGGCCGCGCCCGGCGACATGGTAACACCTCCTACAAGGCGTCTGACCGCAGCGCTCCGTCGTTTCTCGGAATCCTGTGGAGGCCAATCGTGGGTATCGATGTCTTTTGTCCAGCGAAAAAAGGCCAGAAGTTTGTCAATTTCCTCATCGCTCAGATGCTGTTGCGGCATTTTGCGGAAGGATTTGGAAAACACTTTCTCCGGATGGGACATGACCCTGCGGATATACGCCTCCGACCTCCGCTGAGATACCTTGGTTAGATCCCAGGCATAATACCCCCCGAATCCAAGCATGGTGTGGCAATCGTTACAATTGTACTTTTCAAACACCCTTTTGCCTGCCACCACATTTTCAGAAAGCCTATCCACATTGGTTAATGCCCCGATCTGACGGTGTGTATCCACGGTGAGGATCAGGAAAAGGATGGCAGAGCTGATAGTTCCCCCATAAAATATATATTTCGCCATCTTGGTTGTCATTATACTGCCCTCCTTTCAATATAATCCTTAACAGTTCCCTACTAATTTTGTCAAAGTTTATGGAACAACTTTGGAAAAATCAAGCAATTATTTTTTCCAGGAGTTACCCCAAAATTTTCAAAGGGAAATGTGTTAATCGTCGCTCCGGGAGACACCTCCCGCTTCGGGGCGGAGTAACAAAGCCCATGTGCGACCAGGACGACAAGTCGTTCGGGCACACTCCCTTTTCGAAAAGTTTTCCAAAATTCCTTTTTCACGTACTGATGAATGCAAAGGATTAACATTCAAAATATTTTGATAAATCTGTGTAAATTATTGGGGAAAGGCCTGTTTTTTCACCAAAGATGATTTTTTGCTTGACGCTCAATCGATTATTATGAAATACAAGTACAATGATTCTGAAAATTATTAAAATATCTGTTGTAATTTCGCTCCTCATGGGGTGTTATCCATGAGGCCATACACGACCTGTTTTCTCGTTATGAGAAAATGATGTTTTGGTTTTTAGGGGCATCCAGGAAGCCCCATTTCGCCTGTTCGGCAAGAAGGAGGAATTGTAGCCATGCAAAACGTCAGTAAGGTGAAGATCACGGTCCTGAAAAGGTTAAACCATGAGGAGATTTTCGGGGGCAGGCTTCAGGAAGTGGCCGATACCATGACCAGTGTTTGCAACCGTCTGGAGGATGGACAGATATTCACGGTTGAGATGGATGGACAGATGCCTACCGGTTTCTGCACGTGGGCCTGGCATGATATCGTTCCTGAGATAACCACACTCCGCTTCGGGGGCAATTTCCCCTGGATGAAGGAAGAAGGCATGATTTATTCATGTTGCAGCGATGGTGCCCGGCCGGTGATCTTCAAGCTGGAGAGGGCGGATTAACGTTCTTCCCCTGGCGGGCTCGGGACAAGTGATCTCAAAAGCCGGGGGGAGGCTGTATCAGGTGGGGATGGAGGAATGTGCTGGAAATCAGTTTCTCAGCGATTCGCCCGAAGTTGACAGGCAACAGGAGGAGACACTATGCCTTACGTAAACATCAGGATAACCAAAGACGGAGCCACAGCGGAACAAAAAGCGAAGGTCATTGCCGGAGTTACACAAGTCCTGGTCGATGTTTTGGGGAAAAACCCGCAAACCACCTTCGTGGTCATTGATGAGGTTGAGACAGACAATTGGGGCATCGGCGGGGAATCGATCTCCGTAAGACGCAAACGAGGACAGTGATTATACGTGATCAACACCTCAAAAACAGATAGTACCAGATTCTGGTAATGCTTTGTTTATCATCAAAAAAAAAGGAAACCTGATTGTCCACAAACTTTCAAGAGCTAATGTACGCAAATTCCGGATGAACAAGCATTTATCCCCTTTGTTCAACAGTATTTTTACACCCAAATGCAAAATCCGGGATTATCGCCTAACGGCCACAGTTTTGCAGTTTTGCTTAAGCCTATGAACTTCTTCACCTGAGGGCGAGGGTTAATCTCCCCTTTTCCGAATGGGACAATAAACCAAGGTGTTTTTACCAATGCTTTGGTAAATAAATCCCTGTTCCCAGCAGATATTCCGCTTGCTCGTTTTTTAAAACTTCGGTGCTACTTCAATAAAAACAGCCTCTTGGGCGAAAGCCTAAAGGGCTTTATTTTTTTGATCTCCCATGGCACGAAAATTGAGACCTTATTTATAACGATGAAACACTGGTACTTGTGGAACCCTACTCTCGGGGCCTTCGAACCTTCCCGGCCCATATGGCTTGTCTTAAGGAACTGATAAGCCAGTTCAGCCGGGAATTGGAAAAAGAAGCCGAATAGGATTCCTGGGTAATGTTTTAAAGACATACCCGGGTGTGAGACCAATTGTATGGTCGATATTAATTGTCGGGACCGGCGAAACGAAGAAATTCCCATCTGTTGTCGGCACCTGTACTCACACCCTGAACTGACGGGCCCTTCTGGCGGAGGCTGCCCGCGAGGTGGTTATGTTTGTAGCTTTTTTCAAGTCACACGTTGACAAAAATTGTGAATGTGAAATAGCTAAATTTGTTGACAGGATCTGGATCGATAAATCTGGTAATCTAACTTGTATCAGAACCTTCATCGTTCATGTCGCAGAAAATTCCCCTCCTTTGCAGGCAATACGAATGCTGATTCCTTCTCAGCAAACACCAGAGCTTTATGAAATTTCGGATACCTGCCTGACAGATGATTATCTCTTTAACCATTCTTTTTCTTCAACGGGAAGCTACGAAATCAAAAGTCTTGATATCGATAGAACGTATGGAAAAGTCTACTGCGACTATTTCGAAGTGGATGTCTACACTGACAATGTCATTAAATCCTTTGAATGCCCCAAAAAGACATCAAGAGTAGTATCTATCGAATTTCGAGAACAGCCGATAACCCCCGGTACTTTTCGATTAATTCGGATAACTTTTAAGATTTCTTCTCCTCTTGTTGAGATATTTCCCCGGGTTTACAGTCTCCAGTTACATTATTTTGATAAAGCTTTGGTTTGTGGAGCTTACGAAAGATTGGATATCAAAACGCTGGAAGTGCCGGTGAAAAAAAAGTTTAATCCGCAAATTAAACAAGGAGGGTTCGATATATTTCTCTATTTGCCTGAAAATCTCTCAAGCACGCGCTTTAACGCGCTCACTCAGACTACGTCAAATCATCTCCCTGATGGAACAAATTCAGAGAAACCTTGTCAGCAATTTGTCTGGAGAGGAGAAGCTGCAGTACCGGATGACGTTAAATACCTGAAGGCAGGAGAGGCATTTTTCACGATTGAAGGACTACTGAACGATCCATACGAAATGGAAGAAATTCGCGCTGAAATAGAGACGTTGAAAAATGAAACATGTACATTGAAAGATGATACATGCTCTTTGAAACTGGATACCACTGTTATCAAAGGTAACCATAGAAAAGCTATGTGGGTTGGCATTATTGCGCTCTTTATTGGGGCGCTTTCGTTTTTGATGGCAATATCCCAAGGCTATAATGTCTCACCTAAAGGGTCCATAACGAAAAGCCAATCAGAACCAGGCAGGCAAAATGAGCGACTTCTTCAGTTAGCTGGACCCAGCGCCACCCATTTTTCAAATAACGCCAGTGGAGTCATTGACTCCTCTTCTTACTTTGACTCCAACAGCCATACTGAACGCCTGCCAATTCCAATGAACCGGCTTTTGCCGCAAGAACAGATAAAACCAGGGAAATAAGAGATAAAGTCGAAGCGTCAGAATTGTTAATATGATTCATCCGTTTTTAGTAATCCACCACCTATCCCTTCATAGAGTGAGGTGTGGGTGGAGAAATCCGAACCTTGGATGGCGGGGTGGATGTGCTTGCCTGTTTCCCGGCACTCGATAAAAACAAATCGCTCGGAAGGCAGAGACAGAAAGCAGCGGGCAAAAAAATGCCTGCCCCCTTTGATCTAATTTACAATTTCATTTGAGGAAATGATGGCCAGGCTACAAGCTTCTTTTCGATTTGCTTCTGATAATCCCCTGCCTTTATTCTTTTGACATAAAGCTTTGAGGGGTAATTCCATGACCACACAAATCGTTAAACGTAATTACCATTTCACGCGTCATCCGAATCATTTTTGTATCCGTGATTCCATGACAACACAGGCCGTTAAACGCAAACTCATTGCCATCCTAAGTGCAGATGTTAAAGGCTACAGCCGCCTCATGGGGGAAGATGAGGTCGCTACCGTCCGCACCTTGACTGTCTACCGGGAGATGATGGCCAAGCTTATCCGGCAGCACCAGGGCCGGGTGGTGGACTCGCCGGGGGACAACCTGCTGGCAGCGTTTGCCAGTGTGATGGATGCGGTGGAGTGTGCCGTGGATATCCAGAGGGGGCTCAAAGCAAGGAACGCTGAGTTGCCTGAAAACATTAAGATGGAGTTTCGCATCGGCATCAATCTTGGGGATGTGATCGAGGAAGGTGATCAAATTTACGGCGATGGAGTCAATATCGCTGCCCGGATCGAGAGCTTGGCCGAGGCAGGAGGCATCTGCATTTCGGGGACATCTTATGACCAAATAGAAAACAAACTGTCCCTGGGGTACGAATACCTGGGGGAACACGCCCTCAAGAACATTGCCAACCCAATACGGGTGTATCGGGTTCAGATGGAGCCAGGGGCTGAGGCCTCCGGGGTGAGCCGGGAGAAAAGGTCTGAGCCGATACAGTGGCGATGTGCAACTCTGGTTATGGTGGCTGTCCTGGTTTTGGGAACCGAGGCGGCAGCACTCTGGAATTATTACCTCCGTCCTTCCCCTCACCCAGTGAAGATTGCCTCTGATGAGAAGTTGGGGTTCCCCTTGCTGGAAAAGCCCTCCATTGCAGTGCTGCCTTTCGAAAACATGAGCGGCGACCCCAAGCAGGAGTACCTTGCTGACGGGATCACCGAAAACATCATTACCGTCCTTTCCAAGATCTCAGAAATTTTCGTCATCGCCCGCAACTCAGTGTTCACTTACAAGAAGAGGCCAGTCAAGGTCCAGCAGGTAAGCAAAGATCTGGGCGTACGATATGTGTTGGAAGGTAGTGTCCAGAAGGTGGGCAACCGGGTGCGAATCACCGTGCAACTGATCGATGCCGCGACCGGACATCACCTTTGGGCAGAGCAGTATGATCAATACATGAAAGGTCTTTTTAGCCTGCAGGATGAGATTACACAAAAGATCGTGGTTGCGCTCCAGGTGAAGCTTAAAGAAGGAGAGGAAGCGCTGGTGAGCCACAAGTAAACGAATAATTTGCGGGCATGATCCTATGCTGTTATGTTGCTCCCCAGTTGACTGATTCACTTGAGTAACGTAATCTTTCTTGGGCAAGGTCAAGAAGGATCATCGATGGAGCAGAAAAGCAGAGCAATAACGCAAGAGTATAATATCTCTCCCAAGAAAGCCATGATGAGCAGCCAATCCGAACTATACAGGAGAGATAAGCCACTAATCCTTTTATTAGCCGCACCACGGTCTGTTTATTTTTTTTCATAATCGGCGGAGTTTCTTGGCCCAGTTTTTTCCAAAGGAGAGCCTTGTTTTTCCACTTGATCCTTCAATGCTTATTTGCTTAGACGGTCCTTCTTATGACAAATTCTGGACATAGTTATAATTTTTTTGTTATTCTGACACCGAATTTATCTTCAATAACAAATCAGTAGTGTCCGGTTTACTTTACAATAATATCAAGCAGTTATAAGTACGAACAAAATACTTAATTCGCTAGAGGCCAAATAACAATGAAATTATCACTAGTTAGAAAAAAGCAGCGAAGCACAACTGCCGCGCTTCTAAATCAGAGTTTTTAGTATTCTCAGGAGGAACCAACAACTCCTGCAGGGAGGTTCTCTCCAGCAGATTGACTTCCAGGCGCTTCTTGAGTTCGTACATGCCAAAGGGAGACATATAGATAAACCTCAGAAACGCCAACAACAGATAGGTGCACAAGGCGATGAAGATCTGAATCAGCACGGCGTTTTTGCTGGTGCCAAGAAAGCTCTTGATCTTCAGATGCTCTTTGATCCACTTGAAGAAGATCTCCACCTTCCAGCGCGCTTTGTAAATATCAGCGATCTGGCGAGCAGACAGGTGCATGATGTTGGTCAAAAACACATACGCGTGGCCATCTTCCGGATTCACGAAGCGCACCCGGCGAAGTAATATGGGGATGCAATGGGCCTTTGTGCCTGTGATCTGGATGATCTGATCCGAGGTGATGCCCAAGGCCCTGTCCGCCGGCAGGCGCTTTTTGACCCGATAGCGCATGTTGCTCTTGAGGCGCGTGACAAACCAGGCATCCTGCAGATGAATCTGGTACAGCCAGCAGTAATCAATGTATGCCCGGTCGATGATCAGGATGCTGTCCGGTTCCAGGCGGAGCTTTCGGGCTGCCTGGATCTCGTGAGTTTTGCCATCGGTAACGATGATACAGCGGGGGATGTGGCCCCGGTGGTCCAGAAGGGTGTGTATCTTCAGCGCCCCCTTGGTCTTGCGAAATTTGGCCCAGCGAAAGACCGAAAGACACAGATCCACCGTGGTGGCATCCAGGGTGTAGAGCTTATGCTTGAAGCTGAATTTGTGGTCAGGAGCTATGCGCTGACACCGTTGATACATCATGTAGAACAGCTCTTCGTAAATCCGATACGAGCGTCTCTCGTTGGCCTCTGCCATGGTGGAGCGGGAAAAGTGGGAGATGCCCAGATGGATGAACTTGCGCAGCTTTGAGCGAATGGTCGTCTCTAAGTCCCGTAGGCTTACCTGGCGGGCCAGTTGGGCGTAGAGATGACAAACAAACAGCGCCCAGCAAGAAAAATTGCGTACTCGATGGTTTCCCTGATATTTCTTCACCAGTTTTTCAAATTCCCAGCGGGGGACGAATTGCAGCATCTGATGCAAGACTGTGTTATAATGAGCCATGACGTGGACCTCCTCTGCTTTGTTATTCCAATGAAATCATAGCAGATATTTGGGTTCACGTCATACCCTTTTTAACCGGACAGCACCTGGAGGCCCAACAAACCACAAAAAATCATGCCTCAAGTATACATAAATATCCTCTAACGCACTGTTATTGAGCATTTTGGGAAATTTGTAAATGTTTTAACCGGACACTACTGATAACAAATCCTTCATTTTTACGTCTTCCACGTAAATTGTGTTTAAGAAAATTCAAATACCCATACTCTCCCATTCTCCCCCCGCTCATGTTCTTGACTGAAATCATTAACCTTAAAAAGACCTGTCCAATTTTTCCTTCATCCATATTTAATTCCCAAATATGTATATTTTTACTATATAGATTCAATAACTCTTTTGTCAATTCGTCTATACGATTTTCTTCTACCGGCTTACCTTGGAAATGAATCGCGTATACAGTTTTGTATGCTTCAAACACAGTAGTATCCGTAACTCTTATATTTCCGCTGACGTAGATTTCTCGTATAAAAGTTTCTATTTCATAAGCCATAAACGCTACGGCTGGTTCTTGAAAAATATCATCATATTGACCCTGAGGCACCTGTTTCATCAGTTCCATTAATTCCTTCTGCTCAGTCCGCCTATTCTGAAAAGCAACTCCCGTACGATAACGACAATCAGCATTACAGTCTATCGTTTTCAGTCTGCTGGTTCCACAACATGTTGGACAGATAATCTTATCAAGGGGCGGACAATATCTTTTCCCTTTTTTTGTAGAACATAACCAGCATTTAGCCATAAATCACCTTCTCATTATGTGTTCTTGTGGCGATGGATTAGTAGATTTTCACATTCTGGTGGGTTGCTTGTCAAGTCAAAAGTCCCCCGGGAGGTACCCAAAAAAATTCCGAGGGGAAAGGGTGAGCAGCCTGGACGACTTGCTTCCGAGCTTACCGCCAAAAGACAATTTTATGGCGGCACACCATGCCGAAACAAAGTGGAGGCAGGTTGAGTGCGAAACACAGGAGGTTATAAATAATGCATGCGTTTTACCCCTGTGACTTCGATTACCTCTGGCTATGACACGGGCGAGACGCCCGTGTTACGTGCATTAATGCCTTTTTCACTTTGAGAACGCTTTATACTATAATAATAAAATACTTTTTGGTCCATTAACGGAAATTCTTTTGGAAACTCCTGCAGAATAACATCTTGCAGCCGCGGATATGAACGGTGTATATCTATATCAGCTTCGGGGATTCACCTCGTGAGGCTCATTCAGCACAGAGGCGTCTTTTGACCGGTCAACCCGAACTCTTTTCGCGTGTCCTGATAAACCGGGCACTGCTCGGTCCGCGTGGTCCCTCTAAGCGCTTGCGCGGGCTTGCGGGTGGCAATGGTGTCATCATCGACAAATATAACATGTTTTGCTGATTGTGAAGAGGCATAAAGAGAACAAATGCTCCGGCGCGGCGGCCATTGGAGATTGTCCTGGAAAAGGAGTCTCTCTATGTCCAAATTTACAGAGAGTGATATAACAGCGTTCCCGGTCGGACGTCAAAACATCCGGAGTCTCCTTACAACAATCTTGGCAGTGGCGATGCTTATATCATGTTCCACAAGGAGTCATGGAACCATGGTGAGCAATATCCCCAGGGAGATAAACGGTTGGGTGGCACATGACGAAGTGCAGACGTATGATAGGAAGACATTGTTCGCGTATATTGACGGCGGCGCTGAGCTTTATCTGGCATACCGTTTTCGCAAGGCATATGTTCATACATATACAAAAGCGGGCAAGCCGGATATCATCATGAATATCTACGATATGGGCACGTCTGCAGATGCCTATGGCGTGTTCACCTCCGAGCGTGAAGGTGATGACATCGGCATCGGGCAGGAGTCGGGATATGAGTCAGGGTTGCTGCGCTTCTTCAAGGGGCGATTTTTCGTGTCCGTTATGGCGCATGAGGAGACACCCCAGAGTGAGAAGGCCGTTTTTGCGCTGGCAAGAGCAATTGCAAATGCGATTCAATCTACCGGAGACAAGCCCGAATTGCTGTTATCTTTGCCGCGCAAGGGACTGACCGAGACTTCCATCCGTTACTTCTATAACCACACCATATTGAACCATCATTACTATATCGCCGATGAAAATATTCTCTTGCTTGACTTGCATACTGAAGCGGTGCTCGCAAAATATTCCGCCGAAAAAGGGGAATTATATCTGTTGTTAGTGCGATATCCATCGGCACAGAGAGCAAAAAAGGCTTTTACAAGTTTTGTGCATGCCTACATGCCGGATGCAGTTCAGGGCAGTGTTCAAACCGAAAACGGCAAATGGACTGCGGCAGTTTTACATGACAAAATATTGGCCGTGGTCTTTGATGCTCCTACCAAAGGCGGCGCGCATTCTCTGCTGGAAAACGTGCGCAAGCTTCCAGAGGCCGCACCATGAAGAGAAGGGATGACGTGTTCACACGCCGCGATTTTTTGCGGGGCACTGCATATACAACGATCGCGGCGGTTCTGGGAAAAGAGAGATTCAATGCCCAACCGCCTGAACGTCACGCGCGTGCCAAAGTCGTATTGGTGCGCCATCCGGATGCTCTTGACAGGAGCCGCAATCCCAATGCAAACGTCATTCAGCACATGCTGGACGAGGGTGTAAGAACCTTGCTCGAAATTGAGAATACCGCCGGGGCATGGCGCCACCTGCTCAAGACGGATGATCTCGTGGGCATCAAAAGCAACGTATGGGCGTATTTGCCGACTCCAAAAGAAGTCGAAAATGCAATCAGGCGTCGTATTATTGACTCAGGGGTGCCCGGAGATAGAATCCGCATGGACGACCGGGGCGCACTCAAAAGTCTGGCGGACTGCACGACGCTGATCAATGTACGCCCATTACGTACACATCACTGGTCGGGTATCGGCGGTTGTTTGAAAAATTATATCATGTTTGTGGAGTCACCATACAGATATCATCCGAATTCCTGTGCAAGCCTCGGCCATATATGGACTCTGCCGGTTGTGAAGGATAAGACGAGATTGAATGTCCTTGTGGTCCTTCGACCGATTTTTCACGGCCGTGGCCCTCACCATTACAACCCCAAATATCAGTGGGATTATAAAGGCATGCTAATCTCTACCGATCCAGTCGCAGCGGATAGCATCGGCGTACGGTTGCTTTCAGCCAAACGCCGGGACTATTTCGGCGAAGACACGCCCTTTCCAACACGCGCTCACCATGTGATGTATGCTGACATCAAATACAACGTGGGAGTCAGCGATCCCAGACGAATTGATCTGGTTAAAGTCGGCTGGACACAAGGGGTTTTGATCTGATTACCATACACCTGCCGCTCTCTCTCAGGCACAACGAAACATGAAAATCCTGACGAGCCCGTTATCCCGTTAAAAAAATCTCTTTTTCATTTAAAAAAAGAGCCGGAAATGGCCAGAATCTCCAGAAGACGATTTGTGAAAAAGACGATACTTATAAGCACCCCAATTACCGCATTACCGACGATACTCGTGAGGAAAGCCAGGTCGGCGTGGGCACGGAAAACGGTGGGTCACCCCGACGTGGATAATCTCGGGGTAGTCGGTATTACCGATACCGGAATGACGTTGCCCCACTCACGGGCCTCCTGAAACCAGTAAAGCTTTTGACGAATCCTCTGTTCTCTGGCAAGCTTCATAATCGGATAGCCCTCCTTGGAATGGAGACTTTAGATGCTGACATCTAGACCACAATCTCCTGGAGTGTTACCCATGTTTTATAACAAGATATAACCTGGATGTGCCGGAAATGAATTGTATTCTCATTATGCTCGTATTTCTGGGGCTGCTTGACATAACTTATTACTATGCTTAACTTTAAATCAAATACAAGAAAGCATTTTTCGCAGGAAAACAATCAATGGTTATGATGAATGCTGAGCGGGAAGCTGACCTGTATCCGGATTCGACGACAGAAAATGAAGAGATTTCCTCCAATGGCGTGAATGAGGGGAGGGAATAGCGGCCTCTGGAGGATGACGGATACAGGAACGAAAAAGAATTTCGGGAACGGCTGAGGGAAATCGAAGCGCATTATCAGCAGACCCTCCCCGGTTCCAATAATTTCCGCAGCGCAGGAGGATTGAGCGCGAAGCCCGGCGGCAAAGCCTGAATGAAAAACGGGCTTTTTTATTGGAGTTGTTGGAGATCGTAGACAACTTCCATCGGTTGCTTAATCTCCCGGCCGACGGCAACGATGCCTGGCGCCGGGGCGTTGAAGCAATCCATCAGCAGGTGGTGGAACTTCTGGAGCGGCATGGGGTGAAACCCATCGAGGCGCTGGGAAAACCCTTTGATCCGTATTATCATGAAGCGTTAAGCACGGCCTTCAATCCTGACATCAAGCACAGCACCGTAATAGAAGAGATCCGGAAAGGATACGTGCTGAACGGCGAGCTTTTACGGCCGAGCAGCGTCCGGGTGGTGGCGAACCAGTGAGGACATGGCTTGACCGATTCCTCGAATTCGTGATATCAATTTATTATTATTTTGCTTATTCGGATCGATGCTGACTCAACCCGACCGGCATTTATACAGTGAATCGAGAGGCACGCATGGCAGTCAAATTCAGGGATTATTACGATATTCTCAGCATAAACCGTGACGCCGGCGACAAGGAGATACACAAGGCCTTCCGCAAGTTGGCCCGAAAATATCATCCTGACCTCAACCCAGGAGACCCCAGGGCGGAGGAAAAATTCAAGGAAGTCAACGAGGCGTACGAGGTCTTGCGAGACCCGGAGAAGCGCAAGCGGTACGATACCCTCGGCGAGAACTGGAAGGCCGGGCAAGACTTTACGCCGCCTCCGGGCTGGGAAGAGGTCCATTTTGACTTCGGAGACATGGGCAATGCCCGGGAGGACTTCTTCGGAGGCCTTGGCGGCGGCGGGTTCAGCGACTTCTTTAACGCCATCTTCGGAAACAGGGGAGGATTCGGAACAGGCGCGGCCACAGAACCGCGGACCTGGTCCATGCGGGGCCAGGACGTGGAAGCAGAGATGACCATAACGTTGGAGGATGCATTTCGCGGCACCGTAAAGAGCATTTCTCTCCGGAGCCAGGAGGTGTGCTCTTCATGCGGCGGCCGGGGCATAAGCGGCAATCTGACGTGCGCCGCCTGCCAGGGTAAGGGTGTCGCTTCCTCCGTACGCGCCTACGAGGTCAGGATCCCTCCCGGCATAACGGATGGAGGAAGAATACGGTTGGCCGGCCAGGGCGGTGCAGGCAGCGGCGGAGGCCCTGCAGGGGACCTGTTCATTAGGGTCCATATCGCTCCTCACCCCATGTTCAGGCTGAATGGACACGACATCTCGGCAACTCTCCGGGTGGCACCCTGGGAGGCTGCCCTTGGCGCAAAGATTGAAGTCCCCACGCTGGAAGGGAACTCCACTCTCACCATTCCACCGGGAACTCAATCCGGACAACGTCTCAGGATGAGGGGGATGGGTTTGCCCAAGAAGAAGGGAGAGCGCGGAGATCAATACGTGGAGGTCCGCATAGTGGTTCCCCGGCAACTCACCCCGAGAGAGCGGGAGCTTTTCGTTGAGCTGTCCAGAATATCACGGTTCAATCCACGGAAGAATTGAGGGCGAGCCGATGAAAAAAAACGTTGCCATCGCACTGAGTGGAACCTGGACACCGTTTCAGCCGGCACTGTATGACCTGGAGGATACCGCGGCACCGACCGATACACCATCCTCAATTGCTGCTGCATTATGTTGAACGGGGCCTGGTGGAACCTGTTGAGACGGACGACGGCCAGGTTTTTTTACCGATTCGGACATTGCACGGATCAGGCGTATCCGTCGACGGTGTCGTGATCTCGGCGTAAATTTCAATGGAATCCGGTATCATTCTTCAATTGCTCGGCCAAATCGAGGAACTTCGCCGCGAGATTCAGAGGCTGCGCGAAGCCCTCTGACCCTCTCCGGCGAAGGAAAGGAACTGAAGTGAAAGAAGAAAATGCAGATACGAAAGAAAAGACCCGCCGCACTGCGGAGCTCTATTTCCACGACTATCCTGGAGAGCTTGCCTACAACCTGTGGCGTGAGTTTGATAAGGATCTGGCCCGGGATATGTCCCTGTTCATCACGGGACGATTATACGCCCGTGAGCGCATCCCCCATCGCGTCCGGCAGTTATGCACTGCAGCGGCCCTGACGGTGCTGGAGCGAACCGACGAGCTCAAAATGCATATCCACGCGGCCCTGAATGTCGGATGCACCCCCAGGGAGCTCGCCGAGGTGATTTTCCAGATGCTTACGTACGGCGGCGTCCCGGTGGCCAATACTGGTCTCAAAGCCCTTCGCGAGGTGCTCAAGCAGAGAAACCAGTGGCCGATTCAGGAATAACAGGCTAACAGTCGGGGCTGAGACATTATTTTGCCGGCTGTTTGGCCATGAGGTGAACCATGAAAAAAATAATTCTGCTGGCCGCTCTTCTGGGGATGCTTGGAGGCACTGGAACTTCTGGATGGTGCCAGTACAGCGATGAGAAATGGTATAAGAACAAAAATGCAGAAGACTTTGTGCGGTGGGGCGACCGGGTGTCCCGCTATAAAGTGAACTGGAGAAAGGCCATCCATGCGTACCAGAAGGCCCTGGAGCTTGATCCCGGCAACGTCCGGGCGCACATGGGCCTGGCCCGGGTATATATGCAAAGGAATGAATACCTGCGGGCAGCGGAGGAGTATGAGAAAACTCTGGCTCTTGCTCAAAGCCGGGATACGGAGCTTTTTGAATACGACTCAGACGCTATGGATTTTTATATTGCCGCAGCCCGGCTGATGATTGAAGCCCTGAGGCAGCCTGACAGGGCCCAGCCTTTTCTTGAAATGGCAAAGGAAATTGACTCCGGCGACAGCTGGCTAAAAAAACTCGAAAAAGAAGCGAGGCTCCTCAAGGAATCCGGGCCGGGTGCGGAAGAGGTGGGGAAAGACTTTGCCCGGCGCCACTGGCGCCGCGAAAGACCCCTGCCCGGCGCGCCGGAAATTGTGAAGGACTATATTGTGCAGCTTGATGTTCCCGAAGAAAGGGAAGTGGCAGACAAGGTTATACGTGTCCTGGATAAGGTACGAGTGCGCCTTGAGCTCTCATTCCGCTTCACGCCCGGAAACCCTATTGACCTTACAATCTTAACACGACGACATTTCGAAAAACAGGCCAAATTGTTCCTTGCGGGCTCCGCTATCGGCTCGCGCGATCATATCGTCATCCAGACCCTGGGTGCTGATATGAATAATGAGCTCTTTAATAACGTGCTTTATTACCAATATGGCCGGATATGGCTGCGAGCATACCTGGGCTACGATCCGCCGCACTGGCTGTCAAATGGGTTCGGAGTCCTGTCTCAGAAGATTGCCCTTTCCAATTCCATCCACATGCCCGCTGATGCCGGGGAAGGCTACCGCATGGTAAAATACCTGGTGGAGCAATCCCGGGACCGATTTCGCCGGTTCCTGGAGGATGCAAAGGCCACACGCGACCTCCCCCTCACTCTCCAGAATATGTATGGGTTATCCGAGGAGGAGCTGCGGAGGCAGGGGAAAAGGTGATGCTATCGGACGAGGTGAACTATAGACAATGAAACCCATTCGTCTTTCAGGGCATGCCCGTGAGAATATGCAGCATCGGGGTGCAATGGAGTACGAGATTATTGATACAATTCGGTCCGCCGCGTGGGGGCAGATCGAAGGGGAATGCTTTGAGTGCCGAAAAGATTTCGCCTATGGACAGGATTGGAACGACAAATATTATGCTACAAAACGGGTCAGGTCCATCTTTGTTGAGGAAGCGGAGGAGATTGTGGTCATGACCGTTTATGTGTATTATTTTTGTTAAAGAGGTGTGAAGCTGTGAGAATTACCTATGATAATGAAGTTGATGCATTGTATATCCGTTTCCTCGAGACGACCGTTACCACTGAACATGTGGCTGAAGGTATCGCTGTGGATTATGCTGCAGACGGCCGAATCGCCGGTATAGAAATCCTGGATGCCAACAAACGTTTCGGCGATCCGGAAGTGCTGCGGCGTGTCATATTGGAAAATGTGGCGTTGGCTAAGCCTGCTCCTGCTTTGTAATGCTGTAAAGTGGGCGGTGCACCCCACACCGCTCTGCTCTGCTGTAAGGGAGGGTCTCATCCCCTCCCTTACATGAAAGGCATGATCAAAAAAACGTCCTCTTTCGAGCGGAGATAATCTTCTCTCCTCCTTGCTTGTCCTCCGGGCCGCCTTTGATCAAGGGAAAAAATGTGACGACACCTGTAAGGTGTAAGTATAGTAATTCATCCCTCTCAGGGATTGCATGTCAAGGCCTTTGTTCAAGAGCCTCGGCCGCGTCTCCAATGCCAAGCTTTTCCAACCGATCTTTCGTGGGCATTCCATTCTCTGACCATCCGCGAAGAGAATAGTACTCGTTCAGCGCATCCGCCATGGCATCGGGGCTGACGACTCGCCCCTTGGAAGCGCTGAGGGTCTGCGGCCTGGCGAAGTTGGGGGGAAGCCGGTCCAGGGTACGGTCAAAGCCCTCTCGGACGGTCAGGGCACGACACAAATTATACGCGCGCTCGCCGGCTTTCATAACGTCCTCCATGGATAGTTCCCAGCCGGTCGCCGCGTTGACGGTGTCCACGATCTCCCGAACGTTTCTCCTTTCGCCGCTTTCATGAACGGTAAACTGACACAAAATGGCACTGTTGACAAAAGATCGCCAGTTCTCGGCTGCTATAACCATGCCGGGTTTGCCCTCTCCCAGAGTAATACGGTCTGCACCCTTTATTATCCCAATCTCAGGCGCGGCGTTATCGGACATATAAAAAGTATCATGGAATCCGTCGCAGTGGGTGGCACCGCGCGCTGCCACGGCGTAAGAGATTCCGAGTCCCATTTTGGCCCGGGGATCATGCATGGGAACCTCCATCCCTTTCACATGGGCTGCATACTGCACGGCGTCTCCACCGATTTCTTCGGCCATCCTGCGTACGCCCCGGGACAAAAGCTCTCCAAAGCCTTCCCGGCCGGCGGTTAGCTCGATCATCTTCAGGATGGCCCGGGGGTCCCCCCAGGGGATGTCGAAACCAATATCCTCCCGCTTCAAAAGGCCACGCTCGAAGCAGTCCATGGCAAACGCCATGACAACGCCCATGCTGATGGTGTCGATGCCGTACGCATTGCAGAGCTGATTGGCCATGCACAACGCCGCCAGGTCAGAGTTCATGCATAGGCTCCCCAGCGAAGCGATGGTCTCATATTCTGGGCCGCCGTATTCCGGCAGAACATCGCCGTAGGCGCTCCCCTGAATCTCCACTACCTTCTTGCATCGCACGGGGCAATAAATACACGATTCCTTTCGGGACATCACCTTCATAAAGATTTCGCCCGAAATACTTTCGAAATGCTCAAAGCAGCCTTCGCGGAAGTTCTGGGTGGGGAAGTTGCCCAGCTCATTGAATGCATCGATGGCTGCGCCTGTACCGAATTTTCGAAATCCCTGGATGCGGGGATGATCTATCAGGAACCTGGCGTTGTTTTTAACCAAATCATTGAGGCGAGCCCTGTCATGTACGGGTGGGTCTTGATCCCCATGAACGAGGATGGCCTTGAGCCGCTTGGAACCCATGACAGCCCCCATCCCTGTGCGGCCCGCGGCCCTTCCCAGACCCTGCATAATGCAGGCAAAGCGAACACCATTTTCCCCCGCCGGGCCCACCATGGCCATATCGAAATCATGGCCGTGCACCCGAACCAGCGCATCGCTCGTTTCTTTTGTGGTCTTTCCCCAGATGTGCCGGGCGGCGTGAAGGCGGGCTTCTTCATTGGTAATTGTCAGGTAGACGGGCTCTGGAGACTGTCCTTCAATCACGATTCCGTCTAATCCGGCTCGCTTGATCCGGTGAGCGAGGCTTCCGCCGGCATAGCTCTCGCCCAGAAAGCCGGTGAGGGGCGAGCGCGCCATGACCACATATCTCGCGCTGCCCGCAAAACGCGTGGCGGCGAGCGGGCCTGTCATGAACACCAGCTTGTTGTCAGGCCCGAAAGGATCACATCCAGGAGGCATCTCGTCGAAGAGTGTCCGGGCGGCAAGCCCCCGCCCCCCGATATACTTCCGCGCCATCTCATCACTCAGCGTCAAGGTATCTATAAAGCCGTCGGAAAGATCGACCCTTAAAATTTTGCCATTATGCCCATACATCAGTGCCTCCTCATCTTTTTTCAGCTTAAAATACCTAATTTGTCGCTTCGGGTCAAGCTTTACACCAACCAACAGGACTTTCCCTAATAATTCACACAGATTTATCAAAATACGTTTGAATTTTAATCCATTGCATTCAGCAGTACGCAAAAAAAAGGAATTTTGGGGAGACTTTTCGAAAAGGGAGCGCGGCCCGGACAATAAATTGTCCGGGCCACCCATGGGCTCCATTACTCCGCCCCGGAGCGGGAGGTGATCCCCCGGATCAACAATTACCGCTTTTTACTTTGAAAATTTTGGGGTAACTCCTGTGACACTAAGGGTATCTTGCACGCCCCCATCCCCCGATCTCACCGCAGTGAGAGTACTAAAGCCAATTACAAGAAATTCTCCTCCACGATTTCCATGTGGATGGTCTTATCGGAAAGGAAGTTTTTGCTTTTATTTTGAAACAAATTGTTACGGTAGTGTTATTAAATATTGTGGATACTATTCCTCATGAGCATTTACCGCCAAGACATGCGGCGGTGCTTGAAAAATGTAAAATATTTTAAAAAAATCGATTGCATCAAGAGGCATAATCGATTTTTAAAAAAATTGGATGCAAGCCTTGACGTCATGAAAAAAAATATTAATTTATGTTAGGGCTATTAGAGAGTGTAATACCTAAAAGGCAGGTGTGCAGTGTTTTATTAACAAACCATATGGTGACCGCCCAATGATGGCGGTACAGTGACGGAGCGATTTTAGCGGTTTTCCAGGAGGATGGAGGAGACCCACCATGTTCTTTCCGATTCCCGGCAGTGCCGCGCATAAGGAGGATCGCTGCTTGCTGAAAAAAAGGTGCCCCCTTTCCATGATTTTTCCCGATGGGTCGCAAGCGCAAGAGGGGACCGATTTGCGAATTCGAAGACCTATAATCTTTGACTCTTTCTTTACATGGTTAGACGATTTTTTTCATCCTTGAATCCATGAGAAAAAATCATATCGGTGCGCTGAAACGGCTTTAACGGGACATTGGCTTCTGTAGAATTCAATTCCTGAGGCCGGGAAGCAGACTTTTATCTTTTCGTACACTATCCGTATAAGCTTTTTATTGATTGATGAAAAATCAGGAGGCCTGTCATGAAACATAAGAAGATTTTTTGTATGGTCATGATGACATTATTAGTCAGTTTCCTCATCGCTCATAATGGGGCATTGGCTTCAATAGAGGAAGCCAAAGTGCTGAGCAAGGGACTGGCCGATGTTTCTTCCGAAGTCAAACCAGTTGTCGTAAACATTAGCTCTGTCAAAATTTTTCAGTCCCGTCAAATGGCTCCCGAACTGGATCCATTTTTCAAGGATCATCCTTTTCGGTTTTTCTTCGGGGATGAGTTCTTCGAGCGCTTCCGCCAGGCTCCAGGCGAAAGAAGGCAGTATCGGCAACAGGGATTGGGTTCCGGGTTCATTGTTGACAAACGGGGCTATATACTGACCAATAATCACGTTGTGCAGGATGCGGACGAGATCACGGTGACCCTTGCTGACAGGCGAACTTTTGACGCCAAGATCATTGGAACCGATCCAAAAAGCGATCTTGCAGTTATCAAAATCGAGGGAAAAGATCTTCCGGTGGCCAAACTGGGAGACTCGGATAAGATTCGCGTGGGCGAAATTGTGTTGGCTGTTGGGAGCCCATTTGGTTTAATGCAGACCGTAACGTCCGGTATTATCAGCGCTAAGGGTCGGGCGAATGTCGGGATTGCTGATTATGAGGACTTCATCCAGACCGACGCGGCCATTAACCCGGGCAATTCGGGTGGGCCCCTGATAAATCTGGACGGTGAGGTCATCGGGATCAATGCCGCCATTGTTACCCGTAGCGGGGGGTATCAAGGAATCGGGTTTGCAATACCTATCAACATGGCTAAAATCATCATGGACGATCTCATCCAGCGGGGCAAGGTGACTCGCGGATGGCTGGGTGTCTCCATCCAGGAAATAACCGATGATCTTGCAAAGTCTTTTGGATTGGAAAAACCTCAGGGTGTATTAGTGGCGGATGTTACCGAGGGAAGCCCGGCGGACAAGGCCGGCATAAAGCGGGGCGATGTTGTGATGGGTCTGGCAGGGAAAGAGATTCAAGATGTGGCCCATCTGCGCAACCAGGTGGCCGCACTGGAACCCGGACAGACGGTAGAGATCTCGGTTATCAGGGACGGTAAGAAAAAAACTATGCGCGTGACCATTGGTACTTTATCCGCTCCCGGATTGGCTGTTGTTGATGCTGTAAAAAAACTAGGATTGGAAATTCAGGACCTGACCCCTGAGATAGCAGATCGGCTGGGATATGAAGGACAGGAGGGAGTTCTGGTGACCAACGTGGTGCCCGGCAGCCCGGGGCAACTGGCGGGCCTTGAGCGTGGCGACCTGATTCAGGAAGTCAACCGCATGAAGGTTACAGATGTCGATTCTTTTAACCAGGTACTGGCAAAGGCCATCGAAAGCAAGTCCGTACTCTTTTTGGTACGCCACGGAGAGTACTCCAGGTATCTGGTTATGAGAATGAAATGAGTTTAAGCAGCATCATATCTGTGAGTGCAGTGCTTTGGATTTACTTCCACTTGACTTTTTCCGGCGACAATGCCATGAACACCATTTGAGGCAGCTGCTACAAAAATTTTCCGGTAGCATGCGCTTTTGAAAAAAATACATACTATAAGTAAGGAGGAGGATTTGATGATGAAAAAAATCAGGTGGGGTTATATCGTTATCGCATCGCTCTCGGTTATGCTGATAATTAGCCTTTCGTTTTCTACGTGGGCCGCAGAAGAAGATAAAGATAAGGACAAGAGGCCTGAGCGCGGAATGGTGCTGGCTCCCGAATATACAGGGGTTATTGTGGACAAAGGCGAGAAAGTCCGGATGGATCTCATCGTAAAGAATCTGGGTAAAAGGGGAGAGATTGTGGAACTGGAAATCGCCTCGGCGCCCAAGGGTTGGGAGCCGGTCATCAAGACCTATGATTTTAAAGTAACGGGCGTCTACGTGGATGATGGCGAAGAAAAGAACCTGACTTTTCTGGCGGAACCGGAAAAGGACGTTGGCCCGGGAGAATATGAGTTCGTGGTATCTGCTCAAACAGAAGATGGCGCGTTCAAATCGACCCAAAAAATACTGGTCAAAGTGGAAGAAGAAAAAGAAGGAGAAGAGAAAGAGGAGGAGATAACCATTACCACTGCCTACCCGGTGCTGCGCGGGCCAAGCGATACGAAGTTTGAATTTTCCCTGGATGTTAAAAACGAAGTGGATGAGGAAAAGACCTTCACTTTAACAGCCAAAGCCCCACAATACTGGGAGGTCAATTTCAAGCCTCCTTATGAAGATAAATATTTCTCCAGCCTGCGCATTAAGGAGGAGGAGAGCAAAAGCCTCAATGTGGTGGTGCAGCCCTTCCTCTATGCCGAGGCGGGCGAATACCCCATTGACATCCTGGTAGATTCAGGGAAGGCCAAGGCCGAGGCCAAGCTTACCGTGGTACTCACAGGGACATACAAACTGGACATGGGGACCCCGACCGGACTCCTCTCCGTCGCCGCCTCCAAGGGGAAACCCGCCAACATGTCCGTTTTTATTAAGAATACAGGCTCCGCCACCAACCACAACATCACCTTCATGAGCTTCAAGCCGGAGAACTGGAAGGTGGAGTTCGAGCCTGAGAAGATAGAGGTGATCGAACCCGGGGATATGAAGCAGGTGGAGATTACCATCACGCCGGCCGAAGAGGCATTGGTGGGCGATTATTCCGTGGCCATATCCGCCAAGGGGGAGAAGGCAGAAAAAGATATCGAAGCAAGAGTGACGGTCAAGGCGTCCGCGGCCTGGGGCTGGATCGGCATAGGGATCATTGTTTTGGTAGTTCTGGGCCTGGGCGGTTTGTTCGCCCGGCTGGGGAGGAGATGAGCATGAAGGACAATGCGCTTATTGAACTCAAAGGGCTGACCAAGCGCTATGGCCGACAGGTGGCGGTTGACAACCTCACGCTGGATATTAAGGAAGGGGAGATATTCTGCTTTCTCGGCCCCAATGGGGCGGGAAAGACAACCACCATCCTCATGCTCCTGGGCCTGACGGAGCCTACCTCAGGAACGGTCAATGTGTGCGGTTTCAACCCCACACGGGATGCACTGAAGGTCAAGCGGTTCATCGGCTACCTTCCGGAAAACGTGGGTTTTTATGGAGACATGACCGCAAGGCAGAACCTGCATTATGTGGCGCAGTTGAACGGCGTACCCCATGATCAAATCGCTGCCAAGGTTGATGAGGCCCTGCGCATATTGGAATTGGAGGGAGAGGCCGAAAAAAGAGTGGATGCGTATTCTCGCGGCATGCGGCAGCGCCTGGGAATTGCCGAACTTCTGATCAAGGATCCCAGGATTATATTCCTCGACGAGCCTACCATGGGCCTTGACCCGGATGGCGCCAACCGCATGATAGAACTTATTAAAACCCTGAGGCAAGAAAAAAAAATGACCATCCTTCTCTCCTCCCACAACCTGCCCCAGGTACAGAAACTCTCAGACAGGGTGTGCATTATGATCAAGGGCAGGCTCGTTGCCCTGGGCCCCATCCAGGAACTCGCCAAAAAAAAGGTGGGCGTGGACCAGGAGCGGTATACCCTGGAGGAGATATACATGAAGTATTTCCAGGAGGTGTGATAGTGAACGGGACATATACGATTTTCAGAAAAGAGCTCGCGGATCACTTCAGCAGCTACCGTTTCATCATCCTGTTCGTCATGATAGCGATGATCAGCCTTATTACGGCTTATATGGTAGGCACCAGCATGAAAAAGGAACTGGAGGGAGTGGCCAAGCCCAGTTTAATGTTCCTGATGCTCTTCACTTCCACAGGGGCTTTGTTCTCACTCGTGCAGTTCGTGGCCTTCTTCGGGCCCCTCATCGGGCTGGTGCTGGGTTTCGACTCCATCAATCGAGAGAGAAACCAGGGAACATTGAGCAAGCTGGTCTCTCAGCCCATTTATCGCGATGCGGTGATAAACGGGAAATTTCTTGCAGGTGTTGCAACCATCGCTATCATACTCACCGCCATCGTGCTCATGATAACCGGTATGGGCCTCAAGTTGGTCGGTGTTGTGCCGGGCGTTGAAGAAGTCTGGCGTATCTTCATCTATTTGGTGCTCAGCATCGTCTACGTTTCCTTCTGGTTAGGGGTGTCCATACTCTTTTCAATTTTGTTTCGCAGTATCGCAACCTCAGCGCTGGCAGCAGTGGCTGTCTGGATATTTTTCTCATTTTTTGTGTCCCTTGGAGCCAGTATTTTAGCTGACTCCATCGTGCCCATAGATGTCAGCGTAGGGGCAGCTCCTGAAACCATTGCACGACATTCGGAGATTCAGAAATCGATCTCTCTTGTCTCGCCAATGGCTCTCTACACCGATGCCACCTCAACCATCATTGACCCGATGCGGAAAACCACGCGTTCGCTCGTCTTGATGGGACCAATGGAAAGAATTTCCGCGTCCCGATTCCAGGGTCCATTACCCTTGATGCAGAGCATCTATCTGGTCGTGCCGTATATCACAATGATGATCGCTATAACGCTGGTTTGTTTTGCCATATCGTATATGGTGTTTATGAAACAGGAGATCCGATCTGTCTGATATGAATGTGAGCCTTCGAAGGAGGTGTAGAAACTCATGTTAGATCACGGTTGGAATGGATATAACTTAAATAAAATCGCAGTAATTGGAACTCACTTGCCCCGCAACTGCGGTATAGCCTCATTTACCAGTGACCTAAGCGGTAAATTGGAAGAGGAGTTGGGCGAAACGGGCCGCCTGTTGATCCTGGCCGTAAACGATGTGCCAGAAGGATATACGTATCCTGACCGTGTTCGTTTTGAGCTGCAGGTCAACGATTTAGCCGATTATCAAATGGCCGCGGATTTTCTTACTATCAACAGGGTCAATGTGGTTTTTCTCCAGCACGAATTCGGCATTTATGGCGGCCCTGCCGGCCATTATATCCTCACTCTTTTAGAATCTCTTCGCATGCCCGTCATCACCACCCTTCACACTATTCTGACGGAGCCCGATAAGTATCAGCGCACCGTGATGGAGGGTTTGTTAAAGGCCTCGGACCGTTTGGTGGTCATGAGCTGTCGGGCAAAAGAAATGCTGATTAGCACATACGGAGCCGAAGAATCAAAGATCGTTTTTATTCCCCATGGTATTCCGGACATACCTTTTGTGGATTCCAATTACTATAAGGATCGATTCGGGATAGAAGGTCGCAAGGTCATCCTCACTTTCGGACTCCTTTCTCCGGGAAAAGGCATAGAGGTTATGCTAGAAGCAATGCCGCGAGTTGTGGAGAAGAATCCCGATGCCGTTTATATAGTTCTGGGCGCCACTCATCCCCAGGTCTTGCGCGAGAGGGGGCCGGAATACCGCCAGATGCTCCAGCGCCTGGTGATGGACCATGGACTTCAGGAAAATGTGATCTTCCATGATCGATTTGTCTCTCTTGAAGAGCTCATTCAATACATCTGTGCCGCCGATATATATGTTACCCCCTATTTGAACCCCGCCCAGATCACTTCCGGCACGCTGGCCTATGCACTGGGAATGGGAAAGGCCGTGGTATCCACACCATATTGGTATGCAGAAGAGATGCTGGCTGATAATCGGGGGTGTCTTGTTCCTTTCCGAGATGCGTACGCCCTTGCTGAACGGATTAATTATCTTTTCGATAACGAAACCAAACGCCACGCCATGAGAAAAAGGGCATACCTGTATTGTAGAAATATGGTATGGAAGCGCGTAGCTGAGGATTATTTGAAACTGGCTGGCGAAGTCATCAAGGAACGATCACTAAAGCCGCGACCTATGTTTTCAATTGCCGCAGGCGCCCAGCTAAAAGACGATCTGCCTCCTTTGGATCTTCGACATCTTCGGATCATGACCGATAGCACCGGAATAATTCAGCATGCCATATATGCCACTCCTGACCGACGGTATGGTTACTGCACCGATGACAACGCCAGGGCGCTGATCGCCACCGTGCTTCACTGGAAATTATTCCAGGATGAGTCTTTGTTTCCCTTAATGCAGGCCTACCTCGCTTTTCTTGCTTCGGCGTTTAATCCCGATACCAGGCGGTTTCGCAACTTCATGTCCTATGAACGTCGATGGTTAGAGGAAGTCGGGAGTGAGGATTCCCACAGTCGGGCGGTCTGGGCCCTGGGATTGGCAGTGGCGGTGAAGCCAACTGGAGCCATATTGAACATGGCGGTGCGACTTTTTGATGAGTCATTACCTCCTGCGGTGGATTTTGGTTTTCCTCGCTCGTGGGCCTTTACATTGATCGGTTTGCATGCATATCTGGAAAGGTTCAGCGGAGATGCGAAGGCTAGAAGAATTCGAGAAACGCTTGCCAGAAGACTTTTCCATCTCTTCCTTAATAATGGGAGCGATGAGTGGCCCTGGCTCGAGGATACTGTTACATATGCCAACGGAGTTCTGCCGCATGCCCTTCTTCTTTCAGGCCAGTGGATTCCCGATGGAAGGATGGTCGAGTGGGGCCTTCGTTCGTTGAAATGGCTCCTTGAAATTCAGACCAACGAGGAAGGGCATATCTCCTTAATCGGGAATAATGGATGGTTTCGGCGTAATGGCGACAAAGCCCGATTTGACCAGCAACCACTGGAGATCATGCACCTTGTCAATGCATGTGGGGAGGCATACCATGTCACCGGAGACACTCAATGGCTGACGAAAGCACGCCACTGCATGGATTGGTTTTTCGGAAAAAATGATCTTCTCATGCCCCTGTACAACAGCACAACAGGAGGATGTTGTGATGGCCTTACCCCCCAGGGGCCAAATCAGAATCAGGGAGCAGAATCAACCCTTGCCTGTCTCCTGTCTTTGCTGACCCTTAAATCGTTAACTACCGTTTTAGCTCATGATGATATGGCGACACAAGAGGTTTTTGAAATTGGAACCCATAGTAATGATTTCCAGTTACCCTCCCCGACTCTGTGGCATCGGGACGTTTTGTGAAGAGGCAAGGCAGTTCATCCAGAAAGCTAACCCTGATCGTGAAGTGCTGGTGATAAGCCACACTGATGGACGGGGGAAAGGCGTTTTTCCCATCATAGACACGGGGCGGTTCGATTGGTGGAAGTCCGTAGCGGAAAAAGTGAAAGAACTTTCACCTTACGTTGTCCATATCGAGCACGAGTATGGGCTCTACGAGTATGTCGACGAAAGAGGTATCGGCGATGGCAATGCCGGTTTTCTTAATCTTCTGGAAGCCATTGCGGATTACCCGGTTGTGGTGGAACCCCATACCGTTCACGGACGCCTGAGGGACTTTGAGGCAAACTTCATCTACCAGATGTGCCAGCGGGCAGATCTGGTCTTCCTGAAATGTCATTACCAAAAATGGCGCCTTGATTGGACATTCCCTGGCCGCGGTTGGGAGACACCGAGAAATATCTTGGTCATTCCCCATGGTGCTCGTCCGGACAGGCGGTGGGGGCCGGATGAAATCCCCGCGATACGGAAAGAGCTGGGATTGGACAGGGTGCCGTATCTTTCTCAACACCTGGTAGGCCTGGTGGGGTGGATACAGTCGAACAAACGATGGGACATTTTGACGTCCATGTGGGAGGAGATTGTAACCGAGATTAAAAATCGCACCGGAGTGGAATGGGATCTGCTCGCGGCCGGCACTATTCGCGATTCTCACCATCAAAAAGACTATGAAAAATATAAACAAGAAGTCGAAATACTGGAGAACAAAGGCCTGGCGCATTATTATGAGTTTATTCCCAGGGGTGATTTATATTACAAAATGATGGCGGTATGCGATTTCATCGTCCTCCCATCGGTAGATGAGACCCAATCAGGCACTCTGGCTCGCATCATCGCGCTCAACAAGCCGTTTGTAACCACTGCTCCCATGGAAGGTTTGACAGCCCAAACCCTGGAGAGCGAAGGAGGACTTCTTTTCTCTACAAAAGATATGCTTCGCCAGAAGATTATTCGCTTGGCTTGCGATGAAAGTCTGCGAATTCAACTTGGAGAAAAGCTCAAGAGATATCTGGAAAATGTGGTTTCATGGGAAGTAGTGGCGCGGCAATATAATGAAGCTTATGCAATGGCCAGGAAAGCAAAAAGAACAAACACAAAAATTGAGCTGGCGATGGAGTTTTGAAGGGTATCAACGTGAATAGCCTTCAGTTCAAAGAACTGTTTCGACGTCATCCGGATAATCCTATTATTACTGCCAAAAACCTGCCCTATCCATCCAACTCGGTATTTAATGCTGGCGCCACGAGGGTTGGAGATGAAACGTTGCTTTTATTGCGAGTCGAAGACAGGCGGGGCATATCTCATCTGACCGTTGCCCGGAGCAGGGACGGAATAAATAATTGGCGCATCGATGAGCAACCAACCATGATGCCCAGTCCAGAAACCCACCCGGAGGAGGTTTGGGGAATAGAAGATCCCAGGATAACGTATCTTGAAGAACAGGAGCGGTGGGCCATTGCTTACACGGCCTATTCGAGGGGCGGGCCTCTTGTCTCCCTTGCCACCACCAATGATTTTCAACATTTTCATCGTCAAGGCCCCATCTTACCTCCCGATGACAAGGACGCCGCTTTGTTTCCTGTCCGCTTCAATGGTCGTTGGGCCATTATCCACCGCCCGGTATCCACTTTTTTGGGCATCGGTGCTCATATCTGGATTTCTTTTTCACCGGATCTCAAGCATTGGGGTGATCATCGCATCCTCATACCTGCAAGAAAGGGCGGCTGGTGGGATGCTAACAAAATCGGCCTGTCTCCACCGCCGGTAAGGACTGACCAGGGCTGGCTGGTCCTCTATCATGGTGTTCGAACAACATCCAGCGGAGCTATTTACCGGTTAGGATTAGCTCTCCTGGATTTGAACGATCCCTGTCGGGTCATGGCACGGTCTGATGAGTGGGTCTTTGCACCTGAAGAAAAGTACGAAGTTTGCGGAGATGTTGACAAAGTGGTATTTCCGTGCGGCTGGATAGCCCATGGAGACACGATGCATCTTTACTACGGCGGAGCAGATATCTGTATCGCCCTGGCTACAGCCAGCCTTTCCGATCTCTTGGCATGGCTCAAAGAACACAATGTTTGCCCTGGGTGACCGGCCATGCGCATAGCAATGCTTGCCCCCATCGCGTGGCGAACACCGCCACGGCATTATGGTCCATGGGAAAGCGTGGTCTCTCTGTTGACCGAAGGCCTGGTTCAGAGAGGAGTGGACGTCACCTTGTTCGCCACCAGGGATTCTCAAACAAAGGGGAGGCTGGTTGGCGTCTGCCCCCGAGGTTACGAAGAGGATAAAAGCATTGTACCCAAAGTTTGGGAATGTCTGCACATATCTGAGGCATTCGAACGTGGGGATGAATTCGACATCATTCACAATCACTTCGATTACCAGCCACTTACATATATCGGTATGACTTCTACCCCTGTTCTTACTACCATTCACGGCTTTTCATCGCCCGAAATTCTGCCAGTATATAAGAAATACAACCAACGGGCCTATTACGTTTCCATTAGTGAGGCCGACCGTAGCCCGGAGCTTTCCTACATTGCCACAATTCACCACGGAATCGACCTTGGTCAGTTCACTTTCAGACCTGAATCGCAAAACTACCTGCTCTTTTTCGGTCGAATCCACAATGACAAAGGAGCCAAAGAGGCCATCGCGATCTCCCATAAGGCAGGCATGAAACTTATCATGGCGGGTATAATCCAGGATGAGGGCTATTTCCATACTCATGTTGAGCCACACTTGGATGGGGACCGGGTCATTTACGTAGGCAGCGCCGGACCCGAGAAAAGGAACGAGTTGTTAGGCGGGGCATATGCACTTGTGCATCCGATCAATTTCGACGAGCCGTTTGGTCTATCCGTGGTGGAGGCCATGGCTTGCGGGACACCTGTGGTCGCCTTCAACCGGGGTAGCATGCCTGAAGTGATCGCTCATGGCCGAACTGGATTCCTGGTTGCGTCGATTGAGGAGGCGGCTAACGCCCTTGGTCAGATCAGAGAACTCAATCGAGCTGAATGTCGCGAGTGGGTGGAAAAGAGATTCTGCATTGATCGTATGGTCGAAGACTATATTCGAGTGTACGAAAACATTCTTTCCGAGCGCAAACGCGAGGATCATCGGCCTTGGGGGTACTACCGCATCCTGGCTGATGAGTCCAACCACAAGGTAAAACGGATTGTCGTATACCCCGGCCAGCGGCTGAGCCTACAGCGACACCGCCACCGAGCGGAACACTGGTACATCGTTCAGGGTCAGGCAGTTGTTACCCGGAATGATGAAGAGATCGGATTGACAAGCGGCCAGGCAGTGGATCTTTTCCAGGGAACCTGGCACAGGGTTATGAACACTGGCGATGTAAACCTGGTGTTTATCGAGGTTCAGACGGGCGATTACTTCGGCGAGGATGACATCGAGCGTCTGGAGGATGACTATGGCCGGGTCCAGTGAATCTATCGTCAAGCGTTATGATGGCAACCCTATCCTCACAAAGAACGATGTTCCGTACTCGGTGGAAACAGTCCACAATGCCGGGGTGATCAAACATGATGGCCGGTATGTCATGCTCTTCCGTTCTCACTTGCGCAACGGGCGCTCGATTATCGGCTTGGCCACCAGCGATGATGGTTTCCAATTTCATGTGCATCCCGAGCCGTTTATGACTCCGGCGAGAGAAGAGCCGTTTTGTTTGTATGAGGAGTTTGGAGTCGAAGACCCTAGAATCTGTCTGGTGGAAGAGGAATATCTAATCACCTACAGCGCCTATTCCAGGCATGGGGTCCGGGTGGCCCTTGCACGAACGACAGACTTTAAACGAATCGATCGGATAGCCTTGATTACGCAGGCGGATTACCGCAATGTCGTCATCTTTCCCTGCAGATTCGATGCTCGGTACGCCCGTCTCGACCGGCCCCATTCAGAAATCTCACCTTGGTCCATCTGGATATCTTTCTCGCCGGACTTGATCCACTGGGGCGATTCCAGGGTTGTTATCAAACCGCAACCCTATCACTGGGATGAGATGAAAATCGGCCCGGGAGCCACCCCGATAAGAACGGAGAAGGGATGGCTTAACATATTTCACGGCGTGTTTAAGACCATGGACGGAGCGATCTATCGGCTGGGTGTTGCCCTTCACGCCCTTGATGATCCTTCCCAAATCCTGGGTGTAGCAGACCAGTGGATTCTCCAACCCGAGGATCCCTGGGAAGTGACCGGCCATGTCCACAACGTCGTTTTCACATGCGCTGCAGTGGCCGAAGAGGACGGTTCGGTTAAAATCTATTGGGGCGGAGCAGACACGGTCATGTGTGTCGGAACAGCCCGTATCGATGACCTGATCGATTTATGTCTCAACAGGCAGCGACCGGCGTTAGGAAATTAATACAGGCACTGGTATGGTGATGAAGCATTGGAGGATCCAGCCTGATGCCTGCTTATGAATACCAGCACTGATGCCGAAGTTGCAATAAAAAGGGGATACACCGGAAATCGCACCGGATAGTGAGCGACGCATACGAGACCGAAAAACAAAAAAGTATATGATTATCCAATAAGGTCAGCAAATAAGACTTTAATTGCTTGATTTTTATTAAATTCTTATTGCTTGACCATTGGACCGAAAGCTGTGATTCAATACCGGCCAAACCTTAATGGCATTCAGGTTCCCTGAGGGACGGCCCGGACACTTTATTGTCCGGGCTTGCGCAGCAGCAAGATGCAGTACATGGCTTGTTTAATGGTTCCCGGGCGCGGGGTGCACCGGGCAAAACCTCTTGTCGCTTCGCGACCCGGACGACAAGTCGTCCGGGTCACCCCTACAACATCCTTCATCTATTATTGGCGGCAATTTGACTGTAATTTCGTTGATCAATATGTTGCTGATCAAAGTGGATAATTCTAAAAAAGTAATAGCCATTTCTGATCCCGCCGCGAAAAAGCCTTGCTCGCTACCATTACTCTACAGCCTTCCCAAAACTTCCCGCGTCTTGGCCGGCCGATAATCCGTCGGGAAGGCGGAGAGTTGCTTTAACGCTTTGAGAATCGATAGGGCACTATTCCTTCCATTCTACCTACAGCTTTATTATTGATTGACAATTCACCAATTTATAATATAATTGAGTTGTGAAAGCTTCCTGTTTCGGTTTAAAGAGAAGATTTTCACTCTTTTCGCAGGATATTCCTACATATAAAGTGGAGTAAACCTCGACAAAGCGATCGATTTTCCTTATTGCCTGAAAGCCTTGCATACCCGCCAAGGAGGGAAAAAGCATGAGAGGGATACGATTTCCTGGAACAGGAACTCTGATACTGGCTGGTGTTTTGGCGGTGGCTCCTGGGTTTTCAGCGACCCCGCATCTTTCCTTTGCCGCAAAAGCGAATTTCCCGTTCGGTGCTCTCGAGGATGATGCGGTCGTAAATTCCTCCCTCGTGTGTGAGGACACGCCGGTTATCGAGACTCAAGGAGATAACGGGTCTTTGGCTCGGGCGGTTTCAGATTCGCTTGCTCAGACCCCCATTGATAGTATCCCTCAAGCAAATCAAGCGCCGAGCGATATTTCTTTTGCTGTATACGCTCTGAACAGCCTCGTGATCTATGAAAATGCGCTCATTCGGGGCGGAGCAGTGGGTACAGCCATAACCAGAACAGGCCGGGATCAGGATATTGGCCCACAGGTGTCCATCCTGGGGGCACATGTGGAGGGCGATGTCTACGGGGCCTCGGTTCTCCTCGACAACGGAGCAACGGCGGAGCGCGTGTTTACCAATGAGCTTTTCGAAGGCAGATCGACACATCCAACAGTTTTGCCCTATCCTGCCGAGCTCCCGAAACCTCCGTATGCATCTCCCGTGGGCCGTGGTGACACGGACTTCTTGAACCCCACCGGAGACGCGAGTTCCGGCGCCATGCACTTCCTGGTCCCCACCGGCAGCCGGATAGTTCTTGCAGGCAATCCGGCAAGGATCGTTGTCCAGAAAAAGGGCATTCTCGTGCTGTCCGGCGGTGAGTACAAGATCGAGGAGTTGTGGCTGGGCGAGGGCGGGCGGCTGGAAGCTGAAGGGCCGAGCCGGCTTCTGATCTCCCAGTCCCTCAGGACAATGGCAGGTTCATACATCGGCGCAGCCGATCGCCTGCCGGAACAGGAGGGTCGCAATTCCAATGATTCCCGGGGGCGGCACCTGATGTCCCAACCCTTAAAGACAGCGGCATCCGACAATCGCGCGCTCGCGTCCTATCAGCCGGAGCTGAACCTCAGCATCGTGGTGGCGGGCACTGACCGCCCGCGCTTACCCCGGGCGGTGATTGGTGAAGGTTCCGTTGTGAACGCCGTTTTGAGCGTACCGAACGGCATGCTGGAGCTTAAAGAGCGCGTAACGGCAACAGGCGTATATTACGGAAGGGACGTGACCATCGGTAGGGGAGTCTTCCTCCAGCGCCCTCCCGGGCTGGATTTTCGTGACGACCAGTGTCAGATATACGTGTGTGCGGTTGAAGCCGTGAGCGGCGGGAGCATCCAATGGAGCTGCGGCCTGACAGCCGCTCCTTACGGCGCGCCCTGCGAAGACGGGAACGCCTGCACTTACGGCGATTATTGCGACGAAGCTGGGCAGTGCCGGTCGGGCCCTGCCTATCCGGATCCGGAGCCGAGTAGCCTGGAATATCTCCCGTGCCTGCGGGAGACTTGCGATCCCGATGAAGGAAGATACCGGCCCGAGGGCACCGTGTGCGACGTCGACGTCCAGTGCAGAGAACCCACGACCTGCAACAGCTTCGGAGGCTGTGCGGATTTCGGGGCGCTGCTGCCGGAGGGAACGCCCTGCGACGACGGAATTCCGAACAACGGCGTCGATACCTGCTGGGTTAACGGCTATTGCTATGGATCACTGGGGCAGTTCGACTGCCTGGCGAACAACTGCAGCAATACTCCAAATGATCCACCGGACTTGGAGTGCTGGCTCAACGAGCATCCCCACATCCGCAATATGATCCGCACGATACAATCAAATTCCTCATCCGTCCCTTGGGCCGATTGGGAGCCATGGAGAAAACAGCAACTCCAGCAGGCCTTTGAGGACGCTTGGCAATGGTACGCGGACGGGATGACCAATTTTCAGGGGACACCCGTTCCTGAACCGCCGCCCAATCATGAACCCCTTGCGGACGGCGGCTATGTTACCACCGTTTTTGATGAAGCCATGGAGGCGTGGCCGCTCTATCTGGCGTATACGGCTCACACCCTGGCCGTTGAGATCGGCGGGTGGGTCCCCTGGTCGCTGTGCGACTATGATGCCAACAGCAGAGAAATGAGAGAACTGCTGTCCGGGCCATATATCTACTGGACCTCCGGCAGCACATACCCCGGCCTGACTGTGAGAAGCCCGGTCACCTACGCACACCCCACACTGGTGTTCACCTTCCTGGTGCAAAACAACCTCATCGGCTCCACGCGGTTGGAGACCATTACGAATGTCTTGAACTGGTGCCGCAAGCTTCAGCACTTTATCGGACCCTTTGTACCTGAGAACATGGAGTATCACTGGCAGTACCGCGGCCTTCCGCCCGTTTCGCGGATCATCTCCGGGACCAATCTCACTGATCCCGCTCTGGCGAACGCGTTCCCCGACCCGGAGCACTGGACCAGGGGCTGCTGGGGCACTTCAGGATTCATCAAACAACTCCTGCGCACAGTGAATATCCCGGTAGTAATGAAAAGTGTACCGAACAATGCGTGTCCCCATGCGACACCCTACTTCATAACTGAGGGCCTGTACCTGAGCCACGGCGATGATCCTTACGACCTCTATCAAGAAGGCACCACGTCGGTTGCGCCGCCCATGATCGAGTTCCTCATCGACCAGACGACTTATACGAACTGGTTTGAGGGCGATCCCGGCGAGGCATGCGATAACATCGCCCGCAGGCCAGTTGAGCTGGCGGTCTGGTGGCTGCCCGACAGAATCGTGTACAAGTACTGCAACGACATCTACTACAACCTGGACCACGCCAGCGGGTCCGTGTACCAGAATTACTATTCAAGGTACTACACGGTGGAAGAACTGGAAGCTACCGACCTTTGGGGCCGCCTGAGTCAACAGGCAACAGCTTTGGGGTACTGGTGCGGGGGAATGTGAGCCGGGAGGGCTGTGCCGGCAACCCAGTCATTACAGCGATTGAGTTGTAATTCAGTAAGAACCTGGAATTGCTTATCACAAAAACATCAACAGAGGTTGTCATCACTCAGGACAGGAGTCATCCGATATTCCGGGTGAAAGGGTTTTGTGAATCACGTTCTCCATATGGTGGTTGCTTCCTTAGCCTGCAAGTATACAACTTCTTGCGGATATGCGTAAGTTCCAATTAAGCTGTGATATGGTATGACTATCAAAATTTAGAATTTTTTCCCTTTTCGGTGTTTGAAAATCCCTGTAATCTGAAATCAAAATCTTCGGAAACGATTTCACATGTTTTCGTAAAAAATGTCTCATGACGGTGACATGGGCTGTGTCCAAAACACCATTGAATTATTGTCCCCTCTCCCCCTCTTGCGGGAAAGTTTCACTGTGAGGCGGTTCCAACGTAGGGGCGCATCGCGATGCGCCCCTATCAAAATCCCCTCTCACCCCCACCCGTTCTCCCTGAAACGGGAAGAGGGAGGCGTTGAAGTTTCGTGAGCCATCACCATTTTCATGCTTCGCGGGTGCAGCCCCTGAATGACAATTACTTTTTCTTATTCCTGAGTAACCCGGATTACCTCCTCTACCGAGGTTATTCCGTCAAGGAACTTTCGTACCCCGTCCTCTCGAAGGGTAACCATGCCTTCCTTGATGGCTTCCTGCTTGATCTCATTGGAATCGGCATTCCTCATGATCATCGCTCGAATATGATCAGTCATCACCATCAACTCGTAGATACCCGTCCGTCCGCGATATCCAGTTCCCAGGCATGCCGGACAGCCGCGTCCTCGAAAGAGTTTTTCTTCTGACGCTCGAAGAGGCGAAATCCCGATTTCCGCGAGTAACTCTTCAGAGGGCTTATAGGGCTCCCGACAATTCTGGCATATGACGCGGATCAGGCGCTGGGCAAGGAGGGCATCCACGGAGGAGGAGACAAGGAATGGCTCTATGCCCATATCAACCAGCCGGGTAACAGCCGTGGCGGCATCGTTGGTATGCAGCGTTGAGAAGACCAGGTGCCCGGTAAGGGCGGCCTGGATGGCGATCTCTGATGTTTCCAGGTCGCGGATCTCTCCCACAAGGATAACGTCCGGGTCCTGCCGCACAATGGAGCGTAGCCCATTGGCGAAGGTCAAGCCTATTTTCGGGTTGACCTGAATCTGGCCGATACCCTGAAGTTGATATTCGATGGGGTCCTCTATGGTGATAATGTTCTTGTCCGGAGAGTTGATCTTGCTGAGGGCCGCGTACAGCGTGGTGGTTTTTCCACTGCCTGTAGGGCCGGTTACCAGCAAAATGCCGTGGGCCAGTCTGATCAGCCTGTTGATTCTCTGCAGGTTTATTTCGGATAGCCCCAGATCTTCCAGGCTCAGCAGGACGCTGCTCCGGTCTAACAGCCGCATGACCACTCTCTCGCCGAACTGCGTGGGCACCGTTGATACGCGAATATCCACGTCCCTGTCGGCAATGCGTCTGCGGATCCTCCCGTCCTGGGGAAGACGCTTCTCGGCGATGTTCATGTTGGCCATGATTTTGACCCTGGAGATGATGGCCGACTGGTAGCGCTTGGGAGGGGACAGGCGGGGATACAGGATGCCATCGATGCGGTAGCGCACCTGGATCTCATCCTGAAAGGCCTCGATGTGGATATCGCTGGCTTTCTCTTTGACCGCCTGGAAAAGGATCAAATTCAGCAGGCGAATGATGGGAGCATCATCGGTGGCTTCAACAAGGTCCTCCGTCTCCTCAAGCTCGTGGATGAGTCGGCCGCTGTCCTCCTCCTCCATGTTCTGGATCATCTGTTCGGCGGTATCCACACTCTGGTCAAACATCCTGTTGATGGCCCTCAGGATCTCGCTGCCCGTGCTGAGCACCCGGCGTACAGGCCTTTCCATCAGGACGGACAGGTCGTCCAGGCTTTGGGTATTGAAGGGGTTCTCAATCGCCACTATTACAAATCCATCGTCAAAGCAAACGGGGACAATACGGTTCTTTCGCGTAAATCCGATGGGGATTTTCCGGACGAGGGAAGGATCGATAGCCTGCTCCTCCAATGGGAGCATGACGGGAATGCCCAGTTGATGGCTTAAGGCATGGCAAAGCGTCTCCTCGGTGATGAACCCCTGCTGGAGGAGGACCTGGCCGATCAACCCACCGCTGCGCTCCTGTATGGCCAGCCCCTCGTCTAATTGCTGAGGCGTGAGACCGAATTTCTCGGTAAGTATCTCACCAATGGGACGGTAAATCATCCTAGCGCCCCTCCCCGGCGGGTTCGTCATCATGCGCCGGCGGTTGCTCGGCCGAAGGCTGATCCGAGGAAGGTGTTTTATTCACGGGAGGGCTCTCCCGGGGAGCCGGGATAGATTCCTCCAGCTTCAACGATGTGTCCTTGCTTGTTTTTTCTTCCATGATGAGATGGTGTTTCTTCTTGTAAAAGGCCTCAACTTTTTCCGGTGTATCGATGATATGAGGTGTGAGGAAGATCAGGAGATTGGTCTTTTCCCGCTGGCGTGCGGTTGTGCGGAACAGCCATCCAAGATACGGGATCTCGCCAAGGCAGGGAGCCATGGATTCGCTGGTGTTGATCTGATCCCCGATGAGGCCCCCGATGACGATGGTGCTCTCGTCCTTGACCACCACCACGGTCTCGGCCTGTCGTTTCAGCGTGGTGGGGGCAAGCTCGGCCGAAGCTACGCCGCCGCTCACCGCGGAGACCAGGCTGGAAACTTCCTGGAAAAGCTTGAGCCGGATGAACTTGTTCTTGGTGATGGAGGGGGTCACATTGAGGGTTACGCCCACGTCCCGATATTCAAATGTCCTGACGGTCCTTGCGATGTTGGTGGCATCCACATCGGCGCGAACGGTAAACGGCACATTAGTGGAGACGATGATCTTCGCCTCCTCGTTGTCCATGGTGAGAATCTGAGGAGTGGAGAGGATATCCACGTTGCTCATGCTTTTCAGCAGGTTGACGAGAGCTGCCAATGAGTTGATGGTTACATCGCCAAATTGGAACGTCTCCCCCAGTACACCCAGTGCAAATCCGCTTGGAAATGACGGTTGAACGCCCTGTCCCACGGCTCCCAGTACGGATCCAAGATTTGAACTACTGATAAAACTGCCTCCCACGACTGTCTCATAGTCATCGACGGTGGGATTTCCGAAGGCGCTCCACTCCACCCCCATATCCAGCCTCTCGTTGGCGGATATCTCCACAAAAAGCGCTTCAATAAATACCTGAAGCCTTGGTATATCGAGCTTCTCGATGACCGATACCAGCATATCGTAATCTTCCGGTGTAGCCGTAATGATCAGGGAGTTGGTGGCTTTGTCTGCTGTGATGTTGACGCCGGAGAGGAGCGGTGTTCTGGCTGCAGCTTGGGGGACCCGTGTTCTACTGGCCACCACGGGAGCTCTCGCAGTCCGCTGTTGCGCCGGCTGGGTAGGCAGTTGAGTCAGGGTCTGTGCCATCTCCTCGGCATTCGCGTAGTTGAGGTAATAGACATGGATCCGGCCTCGCCCCTTGGGAGTTTCCACGTCCAGTTTGCTAATCAGATCCAAGATCATTTCGCCCGTGCGCGGGCCTGCGAGAATAATCAAAGTATTGGTGCGGTCGTCGGACAGCACCTTCACGGTCTCGCTCGGCCCTGCAGCCTGCACAGCCCTTCTGAACGGCGCCGGCGGAGTCTGGGTTCTGCCCCTGGTAGGGGTTCGGGACCGGGTTGGAGTGCGGGCGGCTGAAGACATCAGTGAGTTGATCAAATTGGCCATCTCCGATGCCACGGCATACCTCAGCCGTTGGATGTGAATCCTTTCTTCAAGTCCCTCCACATCTATCTCATGAATGATCTTAAGAAGGCGTGCAATATTGGAGGCCACATCGGTAATGACGAGCATGTTATTGTCCCGATAGGACAGGACAACGCTCTCTTTGGACACCAGCGGGACCAGAAGGTTCTTGACCTGTTCGACATTGGCGTAAAGGAGCGGGATTATCTGGGTGATGATCTTATCCGATCCATCAACTTCCATTGGGACCCTCCCCTCAAAGGTCTCCACTCCCCGCTGTCTCGCAAGGAGCGCCGGTACGACCTTATTGACGCTTCCGGCCGGAACGACCCTGTAGCCATGTACTTCAAGGATCGAAAGAAACACGCGGTAGGCCATCTCCGGCGAAATGGGCTTTGGCGCGATGACGGTGACGTTTCCTTTGACCCGCTCATCGACAATAAAGTTCTTTCCGGTTCGTTCGCTGATCAGCCGGATGAGCTCCCGGATATCCATATCGATGAAATTCATGGTAATGGGACTTAATTCATCACCAGGAGGTGCTGCGGGAGTTTCGGGCGCAACGCTGGGGGTCGTACCGGGCGGTTTTTTTGCCGGCGGTGCGGATGGCGCAGAAGGCGCTTCCACTTTTTCTTCGCTCGTCACCCTGGCGCCCCAGGTCGTGTCGGGGGCGGGTGGGAGGACGCTCATGCATATAAAAAAAGTAAATCCGATAACTGAGGAAAAAAATTTCATCATTTTCCAAGATTCTCCCGGGTGGATTGGGTGGTTTTAAGGAAATTCCGGTATGCAGGAAATTTACGCAAATTTTCCAGATCCTGATCTTTCATCGCCCAGCGAATAATTTCGTCTCCACCCAGAGTGTGCGCTTTTTTAAGCCACGAGAGTGCGGTGGCCGCATCCCTCTTTCGGGCGAAAAGACATGACAGGTTGTATAGGGGGTCAACGAATTTTGTATCGAGTTTGACAGCCTTGAGCAATTCCGCCTCCGCCTTGTCGAATTGTTCCAGTGCCATGAATGCGACTCCCATGTTATTGTGCGCCTTGGGGTTTCCCGGTGAGTTCTCCAGTGCCCGGCGGTACATGAATATGGCTTGTCGTGGATTTTTCCGGCGATTGAGATACAGGTTGCCCAGGTTGATATAAGCACGAGAGAAGTTCTTATCAGCGGCTATCGCCTTTCGATAAGCCGCGATAGCCTCTTGCGGTTTGCCGGCCTTTTCCAGGTCCACTCCCTGGTTGAAAAGCTCTCTGGAAGCAAGAGCGCTTTTGCCTGAGGCCTGGATATCCAGGCCCAGCGCGTGGGCAGGAGTGGTTGACCTGCTTTTCTGGCTTGATGTTTCCTTCTTTGCCGCCAGGAGTCGGGCAAATGGATTCTCCGCCTGCTGGGTTGGTGAGGATTTTTTTACAGAGGCACGGGCAGTTGAATCTGACTTTTTGATCTTTTGTAGAAAAGGCGGTATTGTTTTTCCTGAAATGTTATCTTTTGCGGCACGGTCTTGTTTGGTGCCGGAAGGGAAGACGGGCTTGGCTTTCCCGCCGGTACCCCCTTCCTTGGATTTCATCAGGATTTCAAGAAAGCCCTGACGCCGGACATCCCCAGGTTTTTGCTGCGATGTTTTCTCCGCGGCTGATGGCACGGACGGTTTGCTCGCCTCGATGGTGGAGGCTTCTTGCTTTTTACCAAACCCCATGGCAACCAGCACAGGTTCGGCCCAGTGCGGACGAAGAGACGTAACCAGCAGCGTTACTGCCAGCGCGACGGCAGCAGCCGGCAGCAGAATCCAAAGACCTCGTCCTTTGCCGCGGGGCCGAGAAGGTGGGATCGTGACGCTCGGACGCGCATTGCCCCGCCGTCCTTTTTCCTGTTTGGCCTTGGCCAGTGCATCGAGTATGGTACTCATGGGAATGTATCCATTTTAGTTACAGGTTTATCGGTGATTTTGATCGGTGGTGCCTTTATTTCATCTCCGGTTGAATCCGCGCCGTGTCCCTCCAACTGATAGAGTACGGCCAGGCTGCGGGGACCGGGAATTCCATCGGCCTTGAGGAGGAAATCTTTCTGGAACTGTCTGACAGCCTTGCGTGTGGTCGTCCCGAACCGGCCGTCAACCTTTTCAACAGGATATCCCAGTTGTTTCAGCTTTGCCTGTAACTTCCTGACGTGTGCACCTGATGAGCCCATTCTCGATGGACGCGTATGGGGCGCGGCCGACGAAAAAATAATCGTGCGGTTTGACCAGATCTGATGGAGATCGTCCAGAGGGGCCCTTCCTCGACGTCCATCAGGCGCGACAAACGTGTATTCCCCATCGTCCATGGACTCAATCACCTGGTAGAGTTCCTCTGCGGAGCCGGGCCGGTTGACTTCCAGGACACAGGGAATCCGAAACTGACGAATTTGCTCATATCCCAGAGTAAATGCCATGGCGCGCAATCCATGTGCTCTGGCCCAGCGACGGATAGCAGCGGGCACCGCTATGTCCTCGTCTCCCAATCCCTTCCCGCTTTCGCCGACGGAGACGGAAAGGAAAGGCCAGGCCTGCTCCATGGCCTTGACGGCACTCTCCACATTCATTCCGCCGGCCCATTCCAAAGGATCGGGCGGGTGTTTCAGTGTTTCCGTACCGGTTGTTTCCACCGATCCAACGCTTTGGGGAGAAACCTCTGCCGATATTTCCGGCACTATCCGTGACGGAGCAGTAAGGTCGTCGGGAACAATTGATGAGAGTGAAGTTTTTCTCTCTTCGGCGCTCTCCTCAGTATGTACAGCATCTGGAACAGGAGCAAAGCTTGTGGTGTCGTTCGGTGAGATGCCCTGGTTGGTTGAGGGCTTGGGAGGGTTCGAAGTCCTCCCTTCCGTATCCAGCTTGCCCTCCTCCAGGAATTCGGAAAGAATGGGGCCGGTGCGGCCGGCCTCCATGGTTTCCCCCAGTCTGGCCGCCGCCTGCCCGTGGCTCGAAGTGCCGGGCTGCCATTCAACCACGATCCGCCCGGTGATTATTCCCGCCAGCGTAAGCATTAGCAAAGCCAGTGCCGCCCAGGTTACAGCGGGCCTTGCATAGCCCGGAATTTTACTCGAGACGCGGGCTATATTCGGCAGGCACATGGTTTCATCCCGTGCCTGGCAAATGATTTTCTTATCAATACTCCAGCTTTCGCGAGCGTATGCTATCAGCAGGGCGCGGTCGCATAGCACATTGACTCGGCGCGGAATACCCTCGGTAATACGGTGTATTATTTCCATCGCGTCCGGGGCGATACGGAGATCACCCCGCCCGCCGGCTACGGATAGCCTATGATAAATGTAAGGCGCTATATCGTCCGCCGCCAGCGGTCTTAGGCGACACCGTATGGCGATACGCTCATTAATCTGTCGGCAGCCGGGCAACTGAAGGAGTTTCTCCAGTTCGGGTTGGCCAGCCAGGACGATCTGAATAAGTTTTTCTTCGCTAGTCTCAAGGTTGGAGAGCATCCGAATTTTTTCCATCATATGCAAATCCAGGTTCTGCGCTTCATCTATGATCAACACCGTGGTTCGTCCCCTGGAGTATTGCTGGATCAGGTTGTCGTTCAGCGCATCCAGCAGGCCTTTGCGGCGCAACCCCTGATATGGAACGCCCAGTTCCTTGTTGATGGTCTGCAGAAGTTCCTCTTCCGAGATGATCGGGTTAAAGATCAGCGCGCTTTGGACAGACCCGGAATCCTCTTGAAGGAAGGTGCGGCACAAAGTTGTCTTCCCCGTGCCGATCCCTCCGGTAATCAGGACGAAACCCTTTCTTTGCTCAACCCCATAACGCAGATGACCCAGGGCTTCCCGATGGCTGTGGCTCAGGAACAGATATTTGGGGTCCGGTGTGAGGTTAAAAGGATTTTCTCTCAAGCCATAAAACGATTCATACATGGCGCGGTTTCATCCCCATGAGCTTTCTATTGCGGCGATGGAAGAGCATGATGCGGTGCTTGCGGTCTCCTTCATGTCTGGATCAGGGATTCTGCATTGTCAAACCGGGTAAAGCAATCTTTGCCCCTTTTCTAAGAATGCGGTCTTCATGCTCTGACTGCGCAACCGGGATTGACATCGAGTTCAGTCATCGGATCGTATAGGAAAGAGTTTGCACCTGCCCCTTTCGCTCGATCTCCAACTGGATCATATTCTCGTTTTGCAATTGTTGATAAGCCTGGAACAATTCATCGGGCCGGTTCATAGTCTCGCCGTTTACCCTTTTTATGATGTCTCCATTGCGGAGCCCCAGTTGTTCTACCAAGGTTCCCCGTCGGATATTGGTTACCAAGAATCCGTTGGGCTGTCCATCCTGAAAATGAGGACGAACGCGGAGTTGAGTCAAAAACTGGCTCATGTTCTGGACGTTTCGCATCAACTCTTCCCGGCTGACCGCATAAGAGTTGGCTGAAATTTTTTCCACAAGGGACGAAGAAGGTTTAGGTCGAGGGGTACTCTTCCGCTTGCGCGAGGGGAATCTCCGTCGGGGTTTCTTGTCAAAATCCATTATCAACCGTTCCAGGGAGCCATCCGGTTTGGCTAATATCACCTCTGTTCTTTTGATGGCAACGATTTTCCTGTCTTCCACCGTCTGGTTGATAGAATAGATCGACTGGGTCCGTGTGGAGAGATCCTCAATGATCGCCCGGGCTTCCCTTTGATACAGGGCGTTTGTTGTCCCCAATGGGTTGTCCGGGGCCGATCCATCCAGGAGCAACGGGGTAATTGTTCCCCGGAGTGCCATTTTTACGCTGGTTGGCTTGATGTCCTCTGGAATTTGTTGAATAGCGGCCGGTTCAGGTGGAGCGGGCTCCTTTTTCTTGTCTCGGGCAGAAGGATCGAAAAGGTTTCGTTCCATGATACTCATGTACTGAGATTCGGGCCGAACAGCTTTTTTGGATTCCTTTTTGACTTGGGAACCCATTCGCGGAGAGATGGAGATGTCCAGCCGGCTGTCAATGACGTGGAGAAAGATATCGGAGCAAAGATATGCCACTCCGGTGATCCACAAGAGATTGACAGCCCAAAAATATCGCTTGAATATCCAGATCATGCGTCCACCTTGTTTCCGTTATTGTTTTTTCCTGTCCTGAATCACATCGTAGTGAGAAAATTGCATGGTGAAAGTGGCCCTGCCCTGGGTTGCCGAGCGCAGATCCGTAGAGTAGCCGAACATCCTGGATAGAGAAACCTGGGAATCGACCAGGGTTACCTTGCCCCGGCTGGTGATCTTTTCGATGCGACCACGGCGGGCGTTCAGATCCTCGATGACCTTGCCTACAAAATCTTCAGGAACCGCCACCTCTACTGACATGAGAGGTTCAAGCAATAAGCTTCCCGCCCGATGCACGCCTTCGCGAAAGGCATTGGAGGCGGCCACGCTCATGGCCAGTTCCGAGGGATTGTTGGCGTCGCAACTTCCGCCCGTCAATTCCACATGAATATCCACCATGGGATAACCCCAGTTTCCCCCCGTCAGCGAAGCGTTTTTAACCGCTTTTTGGATGACCGGGAACATGGCTTCTGGAATGGTCAGTATAGGTGTCCGGGCAGAAAACTGGAACCCCTTTCCTCTGGCCAGAGGCTTCAGCAACAAAGAGACAGAGCCAAAGTGCTTCACGCCATTGATCTCCCGCAAGAACTGGCCTTTGGCCTCCGCCGGTTTTTTTATGGTCTCTTTGTAAACTACCTGGGGCTTCCCCATATTCACATGCACGTTGTATTGGCGCTCCAGGCGGTTGACCAGAATCTCCAGATGCAGCTCACCCATGCCCGAAATGATCATCTGGCCGGTATCTTCTTCCAGTTTATACCGGAACGTGGGATCTTCAAGGCTCAAATTTTTCAATGAATTTTCAAGCTTCTCCTGATCTTCCCGGGTGCGGGGCTCAATGGCTGCGGAAATGACCGGCTGATAATACTCCGGGGGCTCCAGAACAATGGGGTGCTCTTCATCGCAAAGGGAGTCTCCAGTGGAGGCCCATCGGAGTCCCACGGCAGCGATGATATCGCCCGTTCCCGCCTGCCGGATGTTTTCTTTTTTGTTTGCGTGCATCTTCATCAACCGGTAGATTTTCTCTTTTTGACCGCGGGTGGCATTGTAAACTTCGGCGTCTGAGTGCAGGATGCCCGAATAGATGCGTAAAAAGGACAATTTTCTGCCGTTATCCACCCAGATTTTGAAGACCAGCGCGGCGAGCGGCTCTGAATTGTTACCATTGCGATGGATGATGCCCCCATTGAGAGGGTCTACTCCCTGGATCGGCGGGACATCCAGCGGGGACGGTAGAAAGTCTACAATAGCGTCCAGAAGAGGCTGAATCCCTTTATTGCGCAGGGCAGCCCCGCACAACACGGGAGTGGCGTGCAACTGCAATGTTGCCCTGCGAATAGAGGTGCGGATGGCCTCGGGTGAAATTTCCTTGCCCTCAAGATAATGTTCCATCAGTTCATCGTCGAACTCGGCCAGTGTTTCGATCATTTGCTGCCTGGCCTTGTCGGTCTCCTGCACCAGCGGCGGTATAATATCAACGATGTCAAATTCCGCGCCTAACGTATCATCGCGCCAAATGACCGCACTTTGATCGATGAGGCTGACCACACCCTGGAATGTATCCTCCTCGCCCAGGGGGATCTGAACGGGCAGAGGAACCGTTCCCAGCTTGTCCCGCATCATCTGGACGGTGCCCCAAAAATCAGCCCCCATGCGGTCCATTTTGTTGATAAATGCTATGCGGGGTACGTGATACTTGTCGGCCTGGCGCCAGACGGTCTCACTCTGCGGCTCAACGCCCCCAACCGCGCAAAAAACGGCAATAGCTCCGTCCAGCACACGCAGAGAACGTTCAACTTCGATGGTGAAATCTACGTGTCCCGGTGTATCGATGATATGGATGTCGTGATTTCGCCATGGACAGGTTGTAACAGCCGAAGTAATGGTGATGCCGCGCTCCTGCTCTTCCGGCATCCAGTCCATGACTGCCTTGCCGTTATGCACCTCGCCCATTTTGTAACTGCGCCCTGTGTAATAGAGGATTCGCTCTGTCACGGTGGTCTTGCCCGCATCGATATGGGCCATGATTCCGATGTTTCGAATCCGTCGTATTTTTCCGGGTTTGGACATGGCTTCTCGGCGTCTCCTGTATATAGCGGACGCAGCCGGGAGGACTGTGTCCCATTCGATTCCGCTTTACTGGAAATGTTTTTCTCGCAGACTCTCCGAAACCTCATGGGTGAGCTGAAAAACCCTCTCCGCCAGTTCCGTCGAGAGCGCCCCGGTTCCGCAAGAGGGGGTGATAAAGGATTGTTTATAAATCCGGTCCCGCTCTATCCCCCGTGAGGCCAGGGCATCAATGTGATTTTCCAGCCGATCCACAAGGCTTGCGGCTGATTCGTCTTTGGCTTCCTCACCCGTGGGCACAATGCCCCATGCCAGACACCTGCCTTCCGAAAGAAACCTGGCCACCTGAACGGGATAGAGGGAAATTGTCTCTCCGAAGCCATATGCGTCAAAGTTCAGCACGTCCACCCGCGTATCCAGGAGCACAGACCAATCAGAGTTGCCGCAGCAGTGAATACCGGAAAGTCCCTCCAGCCCATCGAAACAGGTATCCAGGTACCCGATCACTTCCTCCCGGCTCACGTTAAAAAAAGCCGATCCCATAGAGACAAGATATGGCTCATCAAAGAAAATCAGTGTGGGGACTCCCGGAAAAGCACTTTGTAGAAATCTTTCCTGCCAGATGCCCTTGGCCCTCACCAGATTAACCACTATATCTGCCCCAGTGCTGTCGTACAGCAAGGACTTTCGATTCGGATAAGTGAGGACCATCCCCATACTTATAGGGCCGGTGACCTGTCCTTTCACCATTTTGAGCGACTCCGGGGCATTCCTCTGAAGCAAAGTCGTCATCGTTTTCAAGCCCCGCGCATGGTCGAAATCTATCGCAAAAGCATCAAAATTTCCCGCTTCCAGATACTGGTAAAACTGTTCCACCTGCGGCGGGTAATCATCTCCCGGATCTATAAAGACTTTTTTTTCGTCCTCCAGGACGACAAGGCCGGGCATTCCCTGAGAGAATTGCACCCACATGCTTTCCAGAAAATTCAAATTGGGGAGCTGCGGCCAAAAAGGCGCCTCGGGAACATTCTCCAGAATAACTTCGCAAGCCCTCTCCGGCGACTTATGCGGAAGGCTTCCGATGCCTGTCACCATCAATCTGGGTTCGAACTTCATGATTGACCATCCTCCAGCCAGGCCGGTGCAAGGGAGAAGGGCCGGAGACAATCCACGTGACCTGAAAGGGTCTCAATTTCTGCTCCTTCCACCAGGAGCTTTACTCTTTTGATCTGGGGCACGTTACGGGTGAGCGTGTTCACGATGGAAAAGATGGTCAATATTTCCGCATTCACCCCCCCTGGATGATTGCCAGCCAGATCTTGGGAGAAATCCACCACAGCAGTATTGTCCGCAGCCACGTACAGGGCCCTCAACCGCGTCCCGGGGGGAAGGGTTGGTCTCCCCCCATTCCTGGGCCCAACCAGGAGCGCGCCGATCAGCTCCACCGCCATCTCCGCCGGATCATCCCTCAGGGGTATGGCTCTGTGCTCGGCGATCAATCTCATGCTGTGTTCATCGGCAAAGGAGAGGACGGCGTCCGTTTTTTCCTCTATTTGCAAGAAGTTCTTCCATGAAACAGGGGGACGAGGAACATCCTGCTCCCGTATGCCGAACAAAAAGCCAATAGCCCCAAGACCGACAAGGAGAATGAGTGCCAACGGCAACGTCATAAACCGTCGACCCGCTTTTACCCGGTCCCTCGCTCTAATTTTCATGGAAGACCCATCCTTAATCAGTCTTCACACAGGAAGTTGTGTAAGTATATCTTTTTTAATTTATTCCAATTTTAGTATAGTGTCAAGCTTAAATGCAGAGCCTGTGCGGTATCCGGAATTGTGTTTGCGCATGGCTTTTCCCCAGGGCTTGGAATCGGATGGTAACATAGTATTATAGAGATTTCTTGTGGTGGTTTCTTTTTTCTTTTATTTTTTTGCTTAATTTGTTATTTTTTATAAAGCAACTTCTTTATAGGTTTCATTATTTATTCATTTATTCATGCCGCGCTCAACAGGCTCTGGAAGTTGCAAGACCTGAGGATATACATGATTTGGTACTGCAGTTAAAAAAGATAATTACAGTGAGGAGTGATCCATCAACTTTTAATAGCCGATATCAGGGCGGAGGAGCCGGCGATGGGCGAACTGTTTAATACATATTGGCTGAAATTAAGGGAATTCATGGATCAGCACCCGCCTGAAGTACTGGTGTACAGTCCTTACTTCTGGGGTGTTGCCGGTATAGTGATGATCTGGGCCGTGCTCAAGAGACAGAAGATTATAGCAGCGATAGACTTCATTGTCGTATCCATTGTGGTGATCAAGGTTTTTGTGCTGGTGAGCACGGATGTAGCTGGCGACATGAGGATTCCACTGTTCTTCTTGGGGATTATTGCCTTTGTGGGAGCTGTGGCCGCATACTGGCTGTTCATCAAGGATTGAACTCATGTCCCAAGACACCTCACCTTCCCGGGGGGAGGCCATCCTGAGCAATGACGAACTTGAGCAGATTCATATCGGCCCGGCAGGATGGTCTTATGCGGATTGGAAAGAAAGAGTCTATCCTTCCACTCCAGGGCGAGGTTTCCATCCCTTGACGTACCTTTCACGCTATTTTTCTACAGTGGAAGTGAACAGCTCCTTTTACCGCCCGCCGGCATTGAGCCACTGCAGAGAATGGTGTCGTCGGGTCGCCCATGATCACCGCTTTCGCTTTACGATTAAATTATGGCGGGGATTCACCCACGAGAGAGAGACTGATATCGACGAGACGGTTGTTGGCATTTATCGAGATGCTATAGACGTTCTTCAAGAACACGGGAAATTGGGTTGCCTCCTGCTCCAATTTCCATGGTCGTTTAAAAACTTAGTAAATGAAAGGCAAAGACTTGCGGAACTGCTGGATCGTTTTGGAGGGTATCCATTGGTTGTGGAGGTACGGCATTCATCATGGAACACTCCCGCATTTTACCGGTTTCTCTCCAGGCGGGAAATCGGTTTTGTGAACATTGACCAGCCCCTGTTTGTACGATCCATGGGCCCTTCGGCTCGGGTTACGTGGCGCGTGGCCTATATTCGATTACACGGGCGAAATTATGCCGATTGGTTTCGCAATGGTGCGGGCCGGGATGAGCGGTACGATTATCTGTACTCAATGGACGAGCTGCAAGAATGGGCACGGCGAGTGGCTTTGGTTGTAAAAAGTGCGCGCGAGGTTTACGTCATTACCAATAACCACTTCCGGGGCCAGGCCATTTGCAATGCCCATCAACTTCAGTTCCTCCTTTCCGGCAGGCCCATCAGGATTGCGGAAACCGTCCTGAAGACATTTCCCCATTTGAACGAGATTGCTTGCTGATTTGACATTCCGGAAAAAGATGAACTACCCGCTGATTGTTTCACGAAGCCATCATCCTGTTTCGCGGAAAAACATTCATTCCAATGCCCTCAAGGTTTTGTACCGCCTCCATCGCTTAGGATTCAAATCTTATCTGGTGGGCGGATGTGTGAGAGATTTCCTGCTGGGGAAAACGCCCAAGGACTTTGATGTTGCCACCAATGCCACCCCCGGGCAAATCCGCCGGGTGTTCAATAATTGTGTGCTTGTGGGGCGCCGATTTCGCGTGGCTCTTATCCGGTTCAGGGATAACCATATTGTTGAAGTGAGCACATTGCGCCGCAATCCGGATCTTCCGCCCGATGGAACCCTGCTACTCAAGCGAGACAACACGTACGGCACGGAAGAAGAGGATGCCCTCCGACGCGATCTGACCATCAACGGCCTGTTTTATGATATCGCCACCTTCTCCATCATCGACTATGTCGGCGGGATAAAGGATCTGCAGAACCGTATTATCCAGACAATCGGCGACCCGAACATTCGCTTCAGGGAAGACCCTGTTCGCATGATCCGTGCATGCCGACATGCTGCTCGAACCGGTTTCGTCATCCATCCGAACACAAGGGATGCTCTTGAGAGGCTCAGTAAAGAGATTCTGCTGGCTTCGCCGAATCGGATTCTGGAGGAAATGCTTCAAGATTTGCGAGGAGGCTACTCCCGGAGCACTTTTAATCTGTGGATGGATACGGGGCTTATGAAGACCATTTTCCCGGGGATGGATCGGTTCATCCGCAGCACCGGCCACGCCGCAAGCGTTTTTTGGAGGGCGCTGGAACTGCTCGATGAGTTGCGGCAACGGCAAGTGGAGCTTCCCGTAAGCGTTTTGTTGAGCACACTTTCGGGCCCCGTCATTCTTGATGCCATGGAACAGGAATCCTCCGGAGACACCGGCCAATTGATCAAAAGGGTGCTGGAAGACCTCTTCACCTGGGTCAGGCCCACCCGAAGCGACTTCGGCAAGATAAATCAGATGATGGTAATGGTGCGTCGGATGATGCGCTCCCTGCAAAGAGAACCCATGCCGAACAAATTCAAAAAACGCCAGGAAATTGATCATGCCCTGCTTTTGTGCGAGATTTTCGCCCGATCCCGCAATATGATTCCCGAGGGCGATATGTGCGTGGACAATACTCAAAGGTGGAAATTGCTTGGCGAGAAGTTCCTCAGACCTGTGAGAAAAAAGAGCAGAAGACGGGCTCTTTATAGGCGTCGCAGGGGAAGAAACTTAAGTTAAAGGAGGCACATAATGTGCAGTAACGAATATCCCCCGCCACTGAGGCGAAGCCCACAGGCTCAAGGAATGATGTGATGAACCCGCGTTCGGCTCTTCTCTTGATCGGGTTGAGCCTTTTCTTTATGGTGGACGACCTTTTTATCTTGTATTTCTTGAATAGTTTCAGCCCGTTGAACATGTCTCGGCCCGTACTCACCGTGGCTATCATAGGGATTTGCATTTTTTCTGTTTTCATTGGCTGGCTGGTCTTCCGGGCCATGCAGCGCAAACCTGCAACAGGAAAAGAAGGGCTTGTGGGGGAAAGGGGGAAAGCTCTGACCCCGCTCAACCCCCGCGGAAAGGTTTTTGTCCACGGGGAAGTCTGGCAGGCTTTTTCCGATGATCCCATCCAAGAGGGGGAAGAGATCCAAGTTGCCCGGGTTGTGGGTCTGAGCGTTCATGTAAAGAGGGTAGATGAGTCTTTGGGCGGATAGTACGGACCGGGCATTGAAGAAACATTGCAACATAGTGCCGTGCGAGTATAGCCGGGCGCTGTGTTATTACGCAAGCGCTGCAGGGCGCATACTCTCGTGGACGAGTCCAGGGATACAGCACCTGAACCCGCCGCTTTTGCATAAAGGAAATACACGATGGGTGGGAATGACATGGAATTGAACCAGAAGATCGATACCGCGGCCGGCCTTCTTGCTTCGGCACGATACAGCATAGCCCTGACAGGTGCCGGTATGTCGGTGGAAAGCGGTATCCCGCCATTCAGAGGCCCGGGCGGACTGTGGACCAAGTACGGCGAGCCGCCTATGGATGGCTACCAGCGTTTCATGAAAAACCCCGGAGATCACTGGAAAGAACGGATCAATCCGCCTCCTTACCGCCGCGAGCTTAATGAAACTCTGGAACGTTCAACGCCCAATCCAGGCCATTACGCCTTTGCAGAGCTGGAATCCATGGGCGTGCTCAAATTCCTCATCACACAGAACATAGACAACCTTCATATCGCAGCCGGCTCCCGCAATATCGCCGAGATTCACGGCAATTATCGGCTGGTGCGCTGTATAAGGTGCATATCCCGCTTCCCAAGAGAAGAGGTTCCCCTGGATGAGATTCCTCCCCTTTGCCCACAATGCGGCCATGTCTTGAAAGGCGACACGGTTATGTTCGGCGAACCCATTCCCGCTGATGTCCTGGATCGGTGCATGGAGGAAGTGGGGCGAAGCGACTGCATGATACTGGCAGGTACCTCCGCCACCGTCCAGCCCGCAGCATCTTTTCCGGAAATGATCCTGCGCCGGGGAGGGAGCGTGATTGAGGTGAACCTTTACGAAAGTCCTCTCACCGCCTCATGTACAGTGAGTCTCCGCGGACAGACAGGCAAAATACTGCCTCTGATTGTGGAGCGTCTGAAACAGCGGATAGGGGATAACCGGCGCCATTGAGCTTGATGTTCACCTCGGATGATTTCGGCGATCCCGCATATTACGAGGCATTGCCCCATTTTTTCCAAAATCAAGCTCTCCATTACTTGCCACTGAAACCGCGGCATGGCCATTCCGGCTTTGATATTACACGGCCGGGACGTACGTGCCGCGTGTCATGAATGCCTTTTACACTTCGAGATCGCTGTATAATGTCAAAATCAAAAGCCAAAAAGAGTGTTGAACAATCTCAAATTACTCATCAATCATGGAAAGTTAATCCACCAGGATCCAATCCGTTAAAGGTTGAAACACCCCTTTCTTTAATTCAACGATGAATCCTTCATCCTGAGCATGATGGTCCGTTTCTGAGAAGCTCACCGGAGGAATAATGCCGCTTTCCCAGTTTTTGATGCTCTCCATTGATTTGATAAATCCCTCTCTGGTGAGATTTTTTCCCGCCCTTTTAATCCCTTCCACAAACAGTTTAGTATACAGATAGCCATAGAGATTGTATCGATTAGGTTCATGGCCCGGGTAGTATTTTTCAAGAATTTTTCGATACTCCACAATTGAGGACTTCGTGCTTCTCTGAGGATCGGGATAGAGGGCCATGCCGATAACACCTTCCCCAAGTCCTCCTCCCACGTTCAAAAACTTCTCATCCGTCAACGGCCCTGTGGATACTAACGTAGTGTTCATCCGGAAACTCCACTTTTTCTTTTTTCATATGAGGAGAGAAGGGTTTTTTATAATATAAGTTATTGATATTACAAGCAATTTTATCCATCTTCAACTTTTTACCATAAGAGTTGAGAATGAATTTTTGAGTTTCCGGATGGAAACTAACGTAACCCCATCCCATCCGATCTGTTTCCTTGCCCTCAATACCGCCGCGGCCTGTTTCACATAGAGGGCCATGATAAGGGCCTGGGTATTATTCGCCTTCAACCTGGACATGGGCCCACTTGTGTCTTTAGGATCTCGTTCTTTAAGAGGTTCAGCGCCGGTCATCTCAATTCCATATTTTTCACAATTCCTCTTGACGCCGTTTAAAAATATCTTTCCGTAAGCATTATCGGCATAAATTAATCCGATCCGTGTAAACTTACGTGTGGTAACGAGAAACTTCATCATAATGTCGGTCTCTTTGCTGTAAAAAGGATAGCTCGTAAAAATATATTTCTTCCCCGCCAGAGCATCACTTCCTTGATGAGGGAAAGTGAAAGGGATCTTTTTATCCATCGCGTATTTCATAACCATCAACGCCGTTGGGGTTCCTCCTGTAAAGTGTATTGCAAAAATTTTGTCCTGTTCGATGAGCTTTATAAGGTTTTCTTTTTTTAACTTCTTTTTATTCTGATCATCATATTCGATAAATTTAAATTTGCGCCCATGGACACCACCCTTAGCATTAATCTCTTTCAAATAGAGCTTAATGCCCAGGGTCTCCTCGGGCATCGTCAGACTTTTCGTTATATGCCCGGTCATTCCGATAAGGATGGAGTCCTGGGTCACTCCATCCTCTGCAAACGTATAGCTTTCAAATGAGATCAAAGCCAAACAAAGAGAAAAAACGATGAAAAACAAGGATTTACCTTTCATTTCAACACCTCCCGTTGAGATTATAAAATCAAATACCTTTTAGCAAATCAATACCCTTTTATGGGAAACTCCTGTATTTCCAAGAGCCTGTTGAAGTGAAAAAGCGGAATCTATCCGGAATCGTTGAGCTTGTCAGTTGCTATCGAAGCTGATTCGCAGGAAATATAATATCACGCACTGATTGTTTTTCTTAATCGCAACCCTATGTCAAAGGCTTCTTGAAGTGTGTCGGGACGTCGGCGGATGGCGCCTTTTTCATCCACCCCGCGCACCAGGACCGTATCCTTAAGCTCCACGTCGATGGCGTCAAAAAAGTAGCGTATCGAAAGCAGTACTCCATCGAACAGCAGCTTGCCTGTTGTGGCCCCGACGGAGAGGAATATCCCCGGCCGCATGTTCTCGGACATCCTTTCTTTGCGGCAGTACTTGTTCACGAAAGCGGCCTGGCAGCGGTCCATCATGATCTTGGTGTGGGAGCTTACGGTATAGAAAAAAATGGGGGAGGCCAGTGCAACCGCGTGGGTGGAAACAATTTGTTCATACAGGTACTGGAAGTCATCGCGTATCACGCACCTTCCCGTGTCCATGCAGCCGTAAATTTCCAGGCAGGGAGAGATTGTAAGCTTCCGGAGGTAGACCCGCTCCACCCGGGCGCCGGCTTCTTCGGCTCCCCTGGTGAGCTCGTCCATGAGGATATCCGTGTTCCCCCCTTCCCGCGGGGAGCCGTATAGTGCGAGAATATTAATTTGAACACCCGTTATGCCTCACGCGGCAACAATCTATTTGATTGGTTACACCCACAGCAATATAAAATTAGCAAGTTAAGGCCAGTGGTGAGCAACTCGAATTTTCAAATGCTAACAGCTGATATTGCAATTCATTAAACCACCTTCTTTACAGTGGGCCCGTAGCGCATGAGGATCAGGTATAGAGCACCGGCCAGGAGAAAAGAAGGCAGAGAGGCGCCCATAGGCCATGTGAGCCGGGAGGCCGTCTGGTACACGGCGAACCCGACGGCCCATGAGGCGAACGCCGCAGGATTCACCCCTCTCCAGTACCAATACATCCCGCGTGTAAAGAGCTGCTCGGGTTGATACGCCCGGCCTTGCAGGATAAAGAAATCGGCAAGAACAACGCCGAAAAGAGGGCAGAACATCGACCCGATAAACAGCAGGAAATGCTCGTACTGCGTCGCCGGGAAGACCAGTGCCACCCCCAGGCCAAGCGCGCCGGCTGCCAGAGAGCCGCCGCGTTCCCCCAGGGATGGACGAATGTTCATGGCCGAGATGGCGGTGGAGAAGATGTCCAGAAAGGTGGTGGTGATGGTGCTGAACAGCACGATTATCACCGCGGGTAGGATCATCCCTATGGAGGCCATCATCTGGATCACCACGGCATCCGGGGTGCTGGATCGGGTCGCCAGCGCAGCCGCAAGCCCGATGACGTACATCCACGAACTGACGATGAGATACCCTATCCATGTCCCCCAGAAGCATGCGCCGGTGCTCCGGGAATAGCGGGAGTAGTCGCAGACCAGCGGCAACCAGGAGATGGGCATTGCTATGACAAGGTCCAGCCCCAGCATGAAGGATAACCCCGGCTCTCCCCGGACCTGCGCCAGCGGGGACCACCCGTATTCCCGGAAAATGACAACGGTCATGACAACGCACAGGATGAGCAGGGCGGTCACGGCCACCCGGTGGAGCCACTTCCAGTACCGGTGGCCGATCACGGCCCAGGCCGTGGTCACCGCGCCCAGCGCCAGAATCCAGAATCCCGGGTCGCCTCCGCCGACGGCCGCCGCAGTGTGGCCGCCTATCCATAGCATGACCGCCGTCCACCCTATCAGTTGAATCACATTGAGGGAGGCGGCGAAATAGGAGCCCCTCTCCCCGAAGGACGGCCTCACGATAACCATGGTGGGAAGTCCCGTCCTGCTGCCGATGATGCCCCCCCAGGCCATGGGAAAGCTGCCCACCACGTGGCCAAGCGCGATCACCAGAATCCCCGCGGCCAGTCCCAGAGGGGTCAGCAGTCCCCCAGCCCATATTTCCGCAAGCGATACAGCGGCTCCTGCCCAAAGCAGAAAATAATCCGGGCCGCTCAGGTTCCGCTCTTCTGCCAGGATTGGTTGTATCCGGTCCATTTTCCCCCCTTTCCCACCGTGCCGATAGTTTCCACCGCCTGGTCAGGTGCTACGCAATGCGCAGGATTTTGTGCACCACGTCCACAGGATCGCGGCCCAAGACGCGCACCATGGGTTCCTTGCCCACGTCCCCCCGGTCGAAGATAATGTCCGGAATGGTCTCCCCTTCGCTCAGGCACTGCTCCACGCCCCACGACAGCGTGGAGCCTTCTCGGGCCTTAACGTCGGAGGGCTCCCGGGTACGATCAAAGGAACTCACTGCCAGTCCCGCACGCCGGCAGGCTTCGATTATTTCATCGCTGAATCGGATGTTGGCGGCAGCGCGCGTCAGAGGGTGGAATCTCATGGCGGTCAGGATGATTCTGGCCACGTGGCGGGAAGCGCCGAATGAGGGATATCCCACAGCCGAGACCGTGTCCCCGTAACGGACAATGCGGCCCGGCCATGCGGCCACGTCTTCCGGGCCCTCAGGGGCCGACAGGGCGTATCCCAGGTTGGTCTGCACCTCGGGGATCAGATGCCCCACTCGGGCGCCGCGCAGGGTTTCATACGCTTGCTTGAGTTCCTGCAGCACATCGTATCGCTCCGCCCGCACGGCCAGCCACGCGTAAGGGTTCGTGGGCCCATGTCCGGCTCCCAGGGGCAGGGCGTGCCGGATAGCACGGGTCATGAACAACTTGGCCTCGGCCACCGCTTCGGACACAGTCATGCCGCCGGCCAGCAGGGTGGCGATAGCCGCCGAATACGTGCAACCCGTGCCGTGGGTGTTGGAGGTTGATATCCTCGGGCCTCGAAACTCGCGGTAGGTCATTCCGTCATAGAGGAGATCCATCGCCTCCTTTTCAAGATGGCCGCCCTTTATGAGCACGTGGGAGGCGCCCATATGGTGGATGGCCGAGGCGGCATCATACATCTGATCCAGCGTGCTGACCTCCATGCCGGTAAGTACCGAAGCTTCCGCCAGGTTGGGTGTTATGACGTGCGCACAGGGCACCAGCTTCTGCTTCAGCGTCTCTCTGGCCTCCTCGGCAAGCAGGAGGTCCCCGCTTTTGGCCACCATGACAGGGTCTACCACCACGCATCCGATGGAGTAGTGCCTGAGCTTACGGGCCACCAACTCCACAATCTCCGGGCTGGCCAGCATGCCCGTCTTGACGGCGTCCACCCCAATGTCGGAGATCACTGCATCGATCTGGGCCTCGACGAAGGGCACGGGCACCTCGTGAATTCCATGGACCCCCACTGTGTTTTGAGCAGTCAGGGCCGTTATCACGCTCATGCCGTACCCTCCCAGGACCGTAATAACCTTGAGATCCTCCTGGATTCCTGCGCCGCCTCCGGAGTCAGAGCCGGCAATGGTCAATATTCTTTTCATAACAAAAACTCCTCATTGCACCGGTTGATGGGACATGTGATCACAAATACCACCATTTTGGGTCTTATAAACGGATTATTTCGTCGCAACATTTCATCAATGCTTCCATCCTGGCGCGCTCTCGCATGGAAAACTCAGTCTCATCGAAACTTTTGCCGTAATAACCGTTGATTACCACTGTCCGGGCATAGTCGAGCCAGCCAAGGAGCGTCTCCACCTCCGCGCCTTGCAGGTACAGGGAGACATCGTTGATCACTGCAACCTCGCGGGGCCTGTCCAGCCCGGCCTCAAGAATGACCTCGATCCGTTGCGCGTTGATGCGCGCATACTCTTCCACTTCTTCCCGGGTCTTTCCCGTGAGGCGGGGAGGGATGATTTGGGCCGTGAGGTACTGGACATTCTCGAAGCCGTCAAGGCTCATTTTGCCGCCTATACCTCGGGTTGTTTCCGGCGCAAAGTCCAGAACAACCATGTCACGCCAGCCAGTGCTGAATAGAGCCCTTGCCAGCTCCAGCGTAGCGTGCGTTTTGCCCGTATTCACGTCGCCGACGATCAGAATCCTCCGGCCCACAAGTGCCTCAGCGGCAGGAAGTTTCATCCTTATGCCACCAAAACAAGCCCGATGAGGCTTGCGCATGGCACGTGTTCCACCCGGGACGCCTGGCCGATGGGAACAAGTTTCCATCCGACCTTCCGGGCGATCTCGAACACGTCAAACCCGCAGGCTTCCATAGCCGGATGCGCCCGGAGAGGGTTGACGCACGGTTTCCCTTCCAGCACGGCGCACGGCCTTGCGGGCAGGCAGAGCGAGCACTCGCCCGCCGCAAACCCCATGGCCAGAGGAAAACCCAAGTGAAATGCCCGGCTGGAGATCTGCGAGACCATCTCCTTGTGGCGCAGTTCCGTAGGGATATGCCGCCTGACCCATTCATCGCCCACGAAGTTCTCCACGTCTGTCTCCAGTTGGAACAGCAGCCCGTACCTGTACTCGGAAACAATGCGGCGTGTAATCTCGGGAGTGAGCGGGTTGTGGGGCGGGCAATGGATGCTGGAGCCGTACCACTTGCAAGTGGGTATATAGCAACGGGCGCGGGCGCTCTCCCTGACAACCAGGTCGCGGGCCTCGACGATCTCGGCCCGTGTTGCCCCTATCTCAAGAGCGTAATCGTGCAGTTCCTCTAGTTTCCGGTAAATGGTATCCTCTTCCATCAAGTATCTCCTGCTGATTTGACCGTGGAATCTCGGAGCATTTTTTCATTTCTTAATAGGATTATCTTATTAGGTCAGCAAATAAAACTTTAATTGTATAATTTTTATTAAATTCTTATTGCTTAACCATTGGACCAAAAGCTGTGATCAATACAGGCCAAACCTTAAAGGCATTCAGGTTCCATGAAGGATGGCCCAGACAATTTATTGTCTGGGCTGCGCAGCAGCAAGAGACGCTACATAGCTCGTTTAATTGTTCCCTGGCGCGGGTTGCACCGGGAAAAACCACAGGCTTGCCCGTGCTTGCACATATAATACATGTCGGCATCACTGGCGATCCTCAGGGTCCGCAGGTGGCACCCTTGCGAAGTGAAAAAGGTTGCCTGTTGTTGAGATCAGCACGTCATAAAAGTCATACAAAGCGTGCGATGATGTTCCGGACGACCCATTGTACCACCAGGACCGTGGACACGGAAAGGGTGAGAAAGCCCAGTATATTCTCCCAAATGCCGTTCCGCAACTCCCCGCTAATCTTTCGGCTGTTCAACATGTAGAGAACAATCGTAAGGGCCAGCAGGCTCCCCGTCAACCCCAGGGCCATGGCCACCACCAGCAGGTGCATGAAGGCTCCCTTGAGGAATGGCCCCATAACAGCCCCCAGGGACGCCAACGCCAGCACAGAGGCGACACGTCGATCCTTTATTTCAAGTCCCCAGCCCGCCTTGTCGGCAACCATATAGCCAATGCTGAGAATAACCGGCCCCAGAGTCGAGAAGGCGGCTCCCCAGAGGCCCAGCAGAAAAACCCACATAGCATGGCTCCCCAGGAGGCGGTTCAAGCTCATGGCCACCTCAATGGGCGTGTTGGCCGCCACTCCGTGAGGGTGAAGTCCGGCGGCGGTGGAGAGGAAGATGGCCATGCTGTATATGCCGAAGGCCACGAACATGGACAGGATCGTGTCGAAGCGGGCTAACCGCAAATCACCGGGATTCCAGCCCCGGGCGTTAACGGTGTATGTGTGGAGGCAGATGATGGTGATGTGAACCGCTCCACCCATTATCCCTGCGGCGAAAAGCGCCGAACGATATCCTCCCGGCAGAGTGGGGATGAGCCCTTTAAGGAGTTCCACAACATCCGGACGCACAATTGCCAGGTTGGCGATGAAACAGAGAACCACAAAGCCCACGAGGGCTTTACAGGCCAGTTCGATCCGCTTGTATCCTCCGATGATGAGGAGGGAGGGTATGAGCACGGCATAGAAAATGCCCATTATCCGGGCGTCCACACCTATCAGGATGGATGTCACCCCTGCCAAGGCCTTCATAATGATGACGGCGGCGATCCAGGTCACCGCCACACCGTCCGCCACCAGGAGCCACGCCCAGATGGAGCCGACCTCCTTTTGGACCATGGAGATAAGCCCCTGACGGCCGATGATGCCCACTTTGGCGGCCAGGTACTGCGCCGTGGTGCCGAAGAGCGCGCTGAGGACAACGACCCACACAAGGGCGTATCCGAAGCCGGCCCCTGCCTTGGACACAGAGGCCAGGGTCGCCGGACCGCAAGCCAACGCCCCGATTACCCATGCCGGTCCCGTCTGGGAGGCGTACGCTTTCCACTGCGCCAAGGTGCTCACCTTTCGACCATGAACTACTGCTTCCATTTCATGTTTCTCCGTGTTGACCGATTTTCACGCGCCCCGGCTTTTGATCACCAGAAGATAACCGCGGCTGACGCTGATGGTAGCCTCTGGCCCGACGAATTCGTTGCTCACACCGCGCGATTCTCCCCGCTCCAGGGCACCGTTATCCAGTTGGTATTTTGTCCCGCGGATTGTGATGCCCGACACATGATCTGACAGGGGCAGCAGAGAGATGCGCTCTCCGGGTCGCCCTTGAAGCCTGATGGTTTCTCCTGAAATGAGGGTCACCTCGTTCAACTCATCCACCAGTCGTGCGGGGACACCCGCTCGATGGCACTGCAGCAGCAGGCTCAGGTTGGCCAGCGTGTGATCCAATCGACCGCCGAGGCATCCGAGCAGAAGAATCTCGTCCGGTCTCATCCGCAGGGCTTTATCAACGGCCAGGTGGGCATCGGTAAAGTCCTTCTCCGCGGGATGGGTTTCGCATCGAGTCTGCCCGCCGACCAGCCATGCCCGCAGATCATCATCCAGCGAGTCCAGATCACCAATAAGAAGCTGCGGACGCAGCCCCAGCCGCGCGGCATGTCGGATGCCGCCGTCAACACAGATGAGGTAATCGTCCGACCGGATCAGGTTCCTGTGAAACTCATCATTCCTGATGGTCCCGTTGGCAATGATAACCACGCGTCCCATATCCAGTACTCATTGCAGCAGCAACAATAAAAAAGCCGAATTCCGGTGCTGGAATTCGGCCATGGTTTGATGAATTAAAATGCCCTCTCAAGGGCTTAAACATACCTGGTATTAAAATCTAAATGGATAGAAGGCCGCTTCCCTACGCCGGTATTACCCGGATCAGGTTCTAAGGGTCGTCTCGAGGACTCTCAGTAAACCTCCCCTAGCTGCCCGATTTTTCAAGGAACTGAAAATAATGTATCATGCTGACTGAATGCTTGTCAAGAAAATTTCTGCCGCTCGAATCAAAGCTTTACCGACATCCACCGATCCATCCGTATGTGGTTATCCCCGATGGCGCAAGCCAGGGCGTAAATCTCCACCCCCGCGGCCGCGGCCTGGCGAAGCGCCGCGCCGAAGCCGGGATCTGCGGCATCGTTAGGGGCGAAATATTTTCCATCATACCGCTGGATCACGAAGACGACGGCACAGCGGAACCCCGCTTTCAGGGCGGCGGCCAGTTCTTTCACGTGCTTGCGCCCGCGCAGGGAGGGCGCGTCGGGAAACATAGCCACGCCCTCCCGTACCAGCGTCACTGACTTCACCTCCAGGAGGCAGTCTTCCGTGTTCTGCAGGCGGAAGTCGAACCGGCTTCGCCCGTGCACCGCTTCTCGCCGGATGGAGCCATAGCCCGAAAAAGGCTCCAGTCCCCCGTGTAGCAGGGCCTCGTGGATCAGACGGTTGGGAAGGGTCGCGTCCACCGATACCAGGATATCCCCGAACTGAACCAGCGCAAGGGTATAATCAGTTTTGCGGCCGGGCGCACCTGAAGGAGACAGAAAAATATGCCTGCCCGGCACCAGCAACTCGTCCATGCGGGCCGAACTGCGCACATGAGCCCAGCTCAGCCTTTCTTCCACTTCCACCGCTGCAAGGAACCGGTTATCCCGCCTGATGAACCTGCCGGGGATCAGTCTGGGAGCTATCTTCATCGCTGCAGGTTGCGGGTTTATTGGAGGTTCAGTCAATGGATTCCCGGTGCTCAAACCCGATGCTGAACAGCCGCTCGAGGTCATACCGCGATAAGGCTCGAAACGCAATCAGCGTTTCGGTCTTGAGAATCCCGGGCAGCCGCAGCATATGATTGGTGATGATATCGGCGAGAAGCTCGTTGTCTTTCGCACGAACGACGGCCACCAGGTCCCACTGCCCGGCGACGGAATAAACCTCCGAGATCCCTTCCGTCTTGACCAACTCCTCAGCGGTCTCATTGATCATCTTTCTATCGGCGTGTATCAACACTATGGCGGTTACCATCGGGGCACCTCCCGGTTTCGAGGTTGTTTTTTATGCACCCGAATGCGGGCGCTCACGAGGCAAGAATCAGGCGATGATAGGGCCGCGCGGCTTACGATCTGCTCTCCCGAATACGCGCTATCTTCTCCCCGTGCCCGCGCGCGCCGGCGGCCAGGTGGCGGACGTCGCTGGATATGCCGAGAAACAGATACCCTTCATCAACCTTTTTCCGGGCATCTTCCGGAGTGCCGACCAGGGTGCCCAGGGGAATGCCCGCCTCTTTTGCCGCCTCCTCCACCTTCCGGAAGGCTTCCAGCACTCTGGGGTGCTGAAAGTCCCCCGCGACTCCCAAGTCCACCGACAGGTCCATGGGGCCTATAAAAAGGCAATCTACTCCGGGCACGGACACTATATCCTTCACATTGGCAACGCTCTCCGTGTTCTCGATCTGAATTATTACCATTATCTCCTTGTTGGCGCGCGCCAGATAGTCTTTGGTGTAAGCGCCGTATCCCGACGCCCTATGTGAGGCCGCGGCGCCCCTGATCCCCTCGGGCGGATACTTGGCCAGACTCACGGCGTACTCGGTATCTTCTCTTGTTCGTATCAGCGGCACCATCACGCTCATGAACCCGATGTCAAGGACCCGTTTAACCCAGGCCATATCGATCAGCGGGACCCTTGCCACCGGAGATGCCGGGCTGTACCGCATGGCCTGGATCATGGCCAGGCCGTTCTGAATATCGAGGGGAGCATGCTCAAAGTCCACTATCAGCCAGTCATAGCCCGCGCCGGCCATGATCTCCACAGTCATGGCATGAGGTATGGCGAGCCAGCTTCCGAACACCGGCCTGCCCTCCTGCATGCGCTTCTTGATGGCGTTGCCCTCCATGGCGTTGATCCTGATCGTGTGCTCCATAATCATGGCAAATCTACCTCCAGTGCTTTAGCGCTCAGCAATTAACAATCCACTCATTTCGCCCACTCCCACCGATCCATACATCCGGATACGCGTTGGATGTCCATGAAAATAACGACACCCCCGTATTCTTCCAGCACGGTGAAGTAATGACGAAATCACAAATGAACTTTGTTGACAGTAATTTGCTCGTCCATAAAAGTCAAGAGAATGATTTCAAGGATATGCGTGCTGCGGATGGCCCGCATGACATGGTGTCGAGACGAAGGGCACTATATGGCTTGAACTGACGGTTTGCTTGTCTCGTTAGACAAAATCACGTATCATGTGTTTATAAGAATATAAGTCAGCAGTCAGAGGGAGGGATATTTTTCGTGAACCCTAAATCCAGACAGCCTCTTCTGAACAGAGGGATTGTCCTCAACGGCAAATGGGAGATCCTGGAGCATATAGCCACAGGGGGTAAAGGTGAGGTTTACCGCGCCAGACAGCTTAACCTGGACAGGGAAGTGGCTGTCAAGATTATATCCAAAGAGTTCCTTGCCGCTTTCGACGGAGATGAGGAGGAAATCCAGGTTGAAATGGATAGATTCCGGCGCGAGGTCGTGGCGATGGCTCAAGTGCGTGACCAGAATGTGCTTCAGGTTTACGATCAGGATCGAGCGGTCGTCCGGAGCGGCAGCGAAGAAGTGCCCATAGATTATATTGTGATGGAGTATATTCCGGGGCCTACCCTTCGATCCACCATGCCGCCGGAGGGATTGCGTGAGAGTGAAGAGGGGCTTCGGCGCTGGATTCAGAGATATTTCCTGCCCGTTCTGGAGGGGGTGGAGACTATCCACGCCCTGGGGATTGTGCACCGGGACCTCAAGCCGGAGAATGTGCTCCTTGACGACTTTACCCCCAAGATCACCGATTTCGGGCTTGTCGGAGGCCCCAGGTGGCAACATCTCACCCGGAGCCACCACATGATAGGCACCATTCAGTACATGGCGCCGGAACAGTTCGTGGAGATGGGGGAGACCGATTTTCGGGGGGATATTTACTCTCTGGGGAAGATTCTTTACGAGGCTGTATCCGGAAAGATGGACAAGGATACCAGCTTTCCATTCAAGAGCGCGCACCTTCCGAATCCCGACACCCCGTTCCTCAAGCGGCTGGATATCATTGTTCAGCAGGCCACAGCCGAGGACAGAAAACAGAGGTTCCCCTCCATTGAGATATTCCGGCAGGCCATAGTGGATCTCCTTGAGGAAACCGGAGGCCGCGAAGTTTCGAAATCGGTGCAGCGATTCCGGGAACCCTACACAAAAGGCCTCAAGCTTCGGAGGAATAGGCTGATTATGGGCGCCATGGGGCTTGCGGTCGCGGTAATCATCGGGTTCGTCATTCTGTCGCAGCGGGAAAAGCTCCCTGCATCCATAGGTCTCCGGCAGCCCTCCATTTCCCGTTCCGTTCACGGCCTGCCCTCCCAGCAGGCCGAGATCAACGGCCCTGAAGCCTCACCCGTACCAATTGTGAGCGGAAAAGACGGCGCCACCCTGCATCTGGTGCCCGGAGGAACGGTCATTCTTCCGAAAAGCTTCGGCACTCAGGCCGGGAAATCGGTGCAGGTGAATTCTTTTTACATGGATGAGACCGAGGTGACAAATCACCAGTATGTGGAGTTCTTGAACAAGGTCCTCCCGAGGGTCCGCGTGGAAAAAGGCGTGGTTCAAGGGGACGGAGAGATCTGGCTGCTGCTTGGAGAGGTGATGGAGGGATACGAGCCGATTGTTTTGCAGGATGGAAAGTTTTTCATCAAGGATCCGGCCCTTGCCGCACACCCCGTTGTTCGGGTCACAGGATACGGTGCCGCAGCCTACGCCAGATTTTATGGCAGGCGGCTTCCCACCGAGGTTGAGTGGCTCCACGCGTTGAAAGCGGATGGATGGGAACAGGGGGTGCCGCCCGGTGGTGGTGATGAATCAATCGATATGAATATGCACACCCAGATGCATTCCTCCTCTTCAGGCCCTGCGGCGTCCGTAAAAACCCCTGCCACGGTAGCACTGTTTCAGCCCAACGCATTAGGGATCAGAGGGATGGATGGGAATGTGAGTGAATGGGGGATCCGAACCCCGAAGACCTCATCCGGGGGAAAAAAAGAATCGGAATACGGTATCATGGGGGGACTTTCCAATGGTGAAGGACAAGAGTCGTTCTTCGCTGCGGCCATTCCACGTTATCCCTGGGAGGCATTCGAGAAAGTGGGATTCCGCTGTGTTCGGAGCATAAAAAGCCGGGGGCGGTAGCAAACAAAGCGATTTTTACGTCTCGGCGACCGGGTGGCAATGAGGCACGTCTCGTGGATTTTGCCCACCATACATAACCCAATTGTACCGGCCCTGAAAGATTTCGGCGGGCACAACCCACCCTTCGGCATCCGGCAGATTGTAAGTGTGGGCGGGATTTATCCCCGCCCGTCAAATATACATATACAACTATAAAGGCCGGAGAAGAGTCCTCATCCCCAATCCCGGTTAACACTTTGCATGCTACTTGATTTGTACTGTCTTGGGGAGGTAATCCTTTCCGGACCATTCGACCCAGGAGAAATCGTACATCTTCACGTTGGGATATCCCAGGACTTTCAAGACGAAATACGTGTTGGAGGCAAGGTACCCCGTGTTGCAGTAGTTGACAATGATCTTATCCCGTGTGATGCCTTTATCCTCGAACACTTCCTCCAGCTCATCGGGAGGCTTGAGGTAGGTTTTGTTTTCCCAATTTGTAAGGGTGAACACATTTACCGCTCCGGGAATGCGCCCGGCAACGGCCGCCTTGGGGTGCTTTTTGGTCCCGACGAACTGCTCGGGCGGGCGGCAGTCCAGGAGGGCCACTTTCGGGTTGGACAGGTTGGCCAAAACGTACCCCGTGGTGGCAAGGATCTCGGGGTTCGGCCGGCTGATAAAAACCTGGGGCTTGATGCCGGGGGTCTCGGTGGAGACGGGCAGTCCCTTCTTTTGCCACTCGGGCCATCCGCCGTACAAAATGGCAACTTTCTCGTGCCCCGCGTAGCTCAGTTCCCAGAACAACCTGGTGGCGTCCCAGCCGGTGTCGTCATAGAGGACGACCATTGTCTCAGAAGTGATTCCCAGGGTCCGTCCGAAAACTTCCTCCTGTTCTTCCAGCATACGGCGCACACCGATAACCCCGGAAGGGCTCGTGGTCCGAAGTTTCCCGAATACGTTCAGAAACACAGCCCCTGGGATATGCCCCATCTGGTAGTCCTCCACCTTTCTCCTGCAGTCCACGATTCTTAGGTTTGGCGCCTCCAGGGATTCGGCAAGAACTTCGGCCTTGATCAGGAGCTTCGGATAAACCACTTCCGCTCCGGCAGTGGACGTCAGGGCAAACGCCATCCACGCTATCAGCACTATGGCCGCAGGTCCGACATACTTTGTTCGCTTCATTAGTAGTATCCTCCTCAACCTGTATGATTTTGGTTCCCGTCGTGTACCAGGAACACATGGTAAAAAATGGGCATTGCTCATCGATGAGTCAGTACAAGACGGACATTTTTATCAGAAGTAACCCTTCCTCTTCTTTTTCTTTTTCTCCCCGGGTTTGCCGATTTGCTTCGGGATCTGATCGGCCGGGACGAGGACCTTGCTGTTGGCCTTCGGCCGCTCCACGTCTTTTTCCGTGAGAAAGAGTCTGGTGTTCCCGTGACAGTTGTCGCATTTGCGGTTCCGGGACGTTCTGCGCTGGATGTTGTGGGGTGAGGTATACTTCCAGGTGGGCAATGCATCGAAGTTTGTCATGGCGTCCTTGACATAGTAACCAAAAGTCTCCGGCGCCACGGGCACCCGTCTCAGCAGCACCCACTTGTATGGTCGGTCTTTGTCCCGATAAGGATTCAGGCCGATCTTCAAAGTTTCGGCCTCCTTGAGGTTTTTGAAATAGACAAGACCCTTGCTGTCCTTCCCCACGTGGCAGGCGAAGCAATTGGCGTAAGGCTGGGAATGGCACACCTGACACTGGATCGTATCCCCATGAATGGTGTGCTGCTCGATGCCGCCGTCGGAGGGATGGCAATCCTTGCACGCTGGCAGACCGGCCGCCTGGTAGCGGTCGCGATGTCCCGTCTTGCCGTCGCCGTGGATCTCCTCAGCTCCATGGCACGCCATGCAATCCATACTCTTTCTGGTGTAATGGACGTCTCCCAGCCCGGTCTTGCCCAGATATTCGTTTCCGATGCGACTTCCGTGGCAGGCGGTGCACTGTTCGGTCATGCTGGGTTTTTTGATGAACTTATGGCCCGCCACCAACCCTCCGTCCACCGAATTCGGGCGGCTCACGTGGCACTGGCCGCAACTGCTGTGGCAGGTATAACAATGATTTTCCATGGCCGCACTGATTTTTGCGAGAACAGCGGGGTTCTGCGATGATCTTGCATGGATCATGGGTTTATAGGTAGCCAGGGTATAATGAAGGGAGACTTTGGCCGGTTCGCTGATGTCCTCATGGCATTCCGCACAGGCCGTGGTTGCGTCGGGATAGGTGGGATCCGGCGTCAATTCCTTGTGGGCGTCGGCCATATCTGAGGCGGTTTCATCGCCTTTGTGGCAGTTCCGGCATGAAATCTCGCCGTGGTCGGTTTCCAGAAACGCCCGATCCACCAGGACCTTTTTCCATGGCTCCACCGGAGCCACTTCGCCGCCTCAGCCAGAGCCCGCGGTCTCGGCCGATTTCTCCTTTTTGGGCAATTTATCGGTAATGGACTTCAATTTCTCGGCGTCGGTGTGGCACGTGACGCAACCGGATTCAGAGACCGCCCCGAAAGAGATGCCAGTTAGGGCGAAAACAGCCGCCACGCCCAACAGTGAGACCAATAACAACCGCTTCTTCATGAATACCCTCCATCCTGTTCAACTCCATACCTCCCGCCCTTGACCATCGCTCTCAACCGGCCGGCTCGCCATCCGGTATTTCAGGCAATTCAGGGGCACCGGAAGTTCATTGCCACGTATCTGTGGATGCTATGGTTATCGGAAAACCAGTTTACTAAAAAAAATGATTTCCGACAAGAGGATTGTATGAATTTTTAATTAGGTTTGTCAATGAAAAATATTACATGATCGCAAGCACAGAGGAGCGTTCGGATGGTGTCAACCAAGGGCATGAGCGCCCTTAAGGGGGCATGACATGCCGCCTTCCGTCATATGGCGGCAAATACTTCAGGTTTAGAAGCGGTTGTAAAGTGGTTCGCTGCGGCAAGAGCGGAGCCACGCCGACTCACTCTCTGTTTTCCCGCAGATTCGCGTCACGACAGGGATTTTGCAGGTTCTACGGTTTTCACCAACGGGCCGAACAGCCATTGATTACAATTTGACAGCGGCACGACCTCGACCCCTTTCGGCAGATAGACACCTGTATCGTCTATCGTCTACGCGCACGGTGATCACCTCTCGCGCCTTTAGACGGACTTTGAAGCACTGCTTCCAGGTCACACCCAGCCGCGTCTCCAACGTGTCGCCGCCGTCATCATCGCCACCGCGGCCAAGCCCTTTCCTGTACGCAAAGGGTCTCATCCCGGCGAACCCCAGCAAATATCGATGCTCGCCGGTGGGAACGGCATACTCCCGGGTCAGCCGGGCCGTGTCGCCTTCGTGTATCAGGGGCACGTTGGTAACAAACGACTGGCCTTTGGGTATCAACGGATAGATCGCGTCATCTATCCCCATCCAAAGATACCATTCGTATTTCCCCACGCGACGCGTTCTGGAGGCTCCGCGTGACAACCTCCACACCCCTTTCCGAATTTCCTCCTGGAGGATCTTTCCCTGGGAAGTGGTGTTGACCTCCACACGGATAGTGGCAGCGCGCTCCGCCGGGAGTTCTTTGATGTCCCTGACACGCTTGCCGCAGCCCCCCATACCCAGCGCACCTATAACAAGCGCACCGGCCAGAATGCTCATTCCGGCTTTTGTTGTAAAATGAAAAGATTTCATCGGGAAACCCCTTGAGGACAGTTAGCTTTTTAATATATACACGGTTCAATCGTGTACTTCATATCAGTTTATTACGCCCTAACCCTTTATAGTTCATGGAGTAATTCCAGAACCTCCTCCAGGCAGAGGTCATACCAGTACTTATACGCTTCGGCCACGGCGAAGGAAGACACCACCCTGACGTTGGCGCAATAGATCTCCTCCACAAGGGATTCGATGGTTTCAATAGATCTCAGGGGCGCGGTGGGAACAGCGACCGCGATTTTCCGGGCCCCCTTATCCCTCACCATATGTATTGAGGCCATCATGGTATATCCCGAAGCCAGGCCGTCATCTACCAGAATCACCGTCTTGCCGGTTAGATCGGGAAAAGGCCGTCCATCTCTGAGCCGTAGGTTTCTGTTCTCCAGATCCTTTCTGACCAGCGCAATGTGCCCTTCAATCTGGGAACGGGTGAGCAGGAGACGCGAGAGGATCTCTTGGTTCAAATAGACACTCCCTTCCAGCGCCACCGCCCCAAAGCCGGTCTCAGGGTTGCCGGGGATGGGGATTTTCCTGACGATGATGAGATCTAAGGGAATGTTCAATTGCCTGCGTATCTCAAGGCCCACGGGAGCACCGCCTGCCGGGATGGCAAGAACTATACTATCATGAGCGTTTTTGTACGCTGTTGAAAGCATAAGGCCGAGCATGCTCCCGGCCTCAACACGGTCCCGAAACACGCCGCGCTTATTCCGCAACGCCCTGTCTTCAAAGATTTTGGCTCTCATAACCGCCCCGACATTTCGTATATAATCTCCAATCCTTTAATACATTGTAATAGCACGACCCGGGACAGTCAACCTCAGTCTGGCCCGAGGTTGCATGTTGCTTGAGGCATAATCACCGACACGAATCAACTGGATTGCATGTTTCCATAAAGGACTTTACTCACCAGGACTGAAGAGTGGACGTGTATCTTGCCACTGTCTTATGCGCTGAGCTGCCCGGACAAATAACTTGTCAGGCCTGTCCCGCTTAGCGCAATCATCGGGAAGAGAACATGGCTTATCTTATTAAAACATTTGACATTTTGCTGAATTTGTGGCATTATGTGTAAAGGTCAACCGGGGTGTATAATGCCACGGGTGGCCCGGACGACCTATCGTCCGGGTCGCGAAGCGACAGGAGGGTTGATTTACCATCATGGCATTCTCGTCGGCCAGGGCTTTCTAGAGGATTTGTGAATTGGCATTAACTCTTGCTGCTGCACAGCCCAGACAACACATTGTCTGGGCCACCCCTCATGGAACCTGAATGCCATTAAAGTTTGGCCGATATTGAATCGCAGCGTTCGGTCCAAGAGTTAAGCAATAAGAATTTAATAAAAATCAAGCAATTAAAGTTTTATTTGCTGACCTAATAGGATAATCCTATAAAGTATTGAATTTATCGATCGTCCCAAAATAAGCGGAGAAGGTGGGTCGATGAGACGATTGGACAGCAAATTATATTTTCCTGGTTCCTTTTTGTCCCGTAATTTTGCGGGAATCTATAACCTCGGAATCTGTGATTCATGCACGTTCTAATCGCAGAAAACCCGGCTAACTTTAACCTTATCAGGAGGGCAAAATGAAATTTTACCGGAACCCTTTATGGATGGCGACTTTATTGATTTTCGTGTTCTTATTTGCCTGCGTCACGATCAACATTTACTTTCCGGCGGAAAAAGTTAAATCCGCTGCCGGAGAGATAGTCAATGACATCAGAGGGGAAAAGAGCGGTAATGAAGAAAAGTCCCTCAAGAATGAAAAGAATTCCCTCTTACGCAAAACTTTTTTGGTACTATCACCCTCTTCTGTTGCATGGGCTGAGGATGCTGCCACGGTTTCCAATCCCACAATTCGCGCTCTGAAGGAAAAGATGAAGGGACGCTACAACCTGATGAAACCCTATTACCAAAAAAGGATGCTTAAAGAGGGCGACGACGGTTATGTCAGCCTCGGAAACACTCAAGGATTAGGACTCAAGGGGAAAAGAGACCTGAAAAACCTTGTTGACGCCGAAAATAAAGATCGAAAGAGGTTGTATCAAGAAGTCGCCAAGGCCTTAAAAATAGATCCGAGTCAGATCAACAAAATTGCTGAGATTTTTTCCAAAGAATGGCAAAAGTCAGTCCGATGACGGTTTGGAGCGTGACCGAATTATTGATGAGCCCTGATATCGCGATGGTATCTGATAAACGCCGATTTGTTTTATCACCAAAACACAGAAAGCACAGAGTGTTTGTCCTTTTTATCCCATTGGGAAAATCCGGTTAATAGCTTCACATCTCCTTTCGGGACTTTCAAATCCATCACCCAATTCGGATGAAATGGTATAATCTGGAAAGGAACCGTGATGGAAAGGAGGAGATCATGCGAAGTAATTTTGCTGAACATGTTGGACAGCAAGGTATGACTCGCCGGAATTTTTTATGGGTGACGTCATTGTCTTTCGCGGGCGTCATAATGGGCTGTGCCGTCAATCCCGTTACCGGCGAAAAGCAATTCATGCTGATGTCGGAAGATCAAGAAATTAAAATTGATAAACGAAATTCGCCTCATCAATTTTCCTCAGATTATGGAGTTCTCAGTGATGAATCCCTAAATAATTATATACAACAAACCGGCAAAAAGATGGCGGAACTGAGTCACCGTCCCCATATGCCGTATTCATTCCGGGGGGTGAATGCGACGTATGTTAATGCGTATGCGTTTCCGGGAGGCAGCATTGCCGCTACCAGGGGCATTCTTCTTGCCCTCAATAATGAAGCGGAGTTGGCTGGGTTGCTGGGTCATGAAATCGGCCATGTAAATGCGCGGCATACAGCTGCACGTATGTCCAAGACGATATTAGCGTCATTAGCCGTTGCCGGGGTTACGGCGTATGCCCAGTCGGAAAATGAAAGGCTCGCCCCCTTGGCTGCCGGGCTGGGGGGCGTGGGAGCGGGCATGCTGCTTGCCAGTTACAGCAGAGATGACGAGCGCGAAGCTGATTCGCTGGGAATAGAATATATGGTGCGTGGCGGCCATAGCCCGGAGGGAATGGTCGGGCTTATGGATGTGCTCAGAGGCATTTCAAAACATAAACCCGGCGCCATTGAAAAGATGTTTGCCACCCACCCTATGAGCGAGGAGAGGTATAGGACCGCCACTGAAAAAGCCAAAACGCAGTACGGTTTCGCGCAAAGACTTCCCCTAAACAGGGATCGTTTTATGGACCACACGGCAGAACTCCGTAGAATTAAGGGAGCCATCGAAAAGATGCAAAACGGAGAAAGAGCCATGGTGCAGCGGAAATTTCGCGATGCTGAGGGGCAATACCGAGCGGCTCTGAAGCAAGCGCCGGGTGATTATGCCGGACTCGTAATGATGGCGAAGTGTCAACTGGCGCAGGAAAACCATGACGAGGCACTGCGGTATTCGGAGCAGGCCAAGCAGGTGAATTCAAAAGAAGCGCAAGCGTACCATGTCAGCGGAATGGCGAAAATCAAGAAAAACGATTTTAGTTCCGCTTATGCGGAATTCAGCACCTATGAAAAAATGTTGCCCGGCAATCCCAATACCATATTTTTAAAAGGATTGTCCCTGGAGGGTATGCAGCGCATCCGGCAATCCGCAACTGAATATTCTCGGTACCTCAAAGTCGACACGAAAAGCAAACAAGCGCAGTATGCGTATCGGCGCCTGGTTGAATGGGGATACATCAGGCCAAAGAAAAAATAGGACAATTTATCGTTTTGATTCTAGATTAACTCCTTTTCTACTTAAAATTAAATAGGATTATCCTATCAGGTCAGCAAATAAAACTTTAATGATTTTTATTAAATTCTTATTGCTTAACCATTGGACCGAACGCTGTGATTCAATACCGGCCAAACCTTACCGGCATTCAGGTTCCATAACGGGTGGCCCGGACAATTTATTATTTGGGCTGTGCAGCAGCAAGAGGCAGTACATGGCTCGTTTAATGGTTCCCGGGCGCGGGGTGCACCGGGCAAAACATCTTGTCGCTTCGCGACCCGGACGACAAGTCGTCCGGGCTACCCCAACAACATCTTTCATCTATTGTTGGCGGCAAGGTGACTGTAATATCGCTGATCAATATGTTGCTGATCAAAGTAGATAATTCTAAAAGTAAATGAGGTGCCGGACTCAAGAATTTCTATTTTTGCTATGTGCCTCAATCTCCCCTAATGCTGTTTTGTTATCCTTTTAAAAGGGAATTCTCATGCACTTTGTACCGGCTATTGTCCCATCATCAGAAAGGATTGAACCTGCCTGGTGGTTTGCATTTCGTGACAGTAAACTCCTCTTTAAACTGGCGGGTGAGGCCGCTTTGATCCCGTGCGTCGCTGATTTGGCAGAATTAAACCTGAAACCGATACGCAAGCAATATCTCGGCAAACTGGATGGCAGACCCTGCTATTCATCTGAATTAAGTGATGATGCTGTTGCTCCTGAAGGGATGACCTTTGGAGAATTACGGAGTCTATTCGGATTATTGGAAGAAGATTTTTTCTGGCTGGCCGGTCGTGCTATACAGATTGTGAATTGGGATCAGACGCACCAATATTGCGGCCGATGTGGTACTCCCTCCGAGACCAAGACAGATGAGCGGGCTAAAATATGCCCCAAATGCGGCCTGCTACATTTTCCTCGTATATCACCGGCTATTATAGTTGCAGTGCTAAAAGACAATAAGATTCTTCTTGCTCGAGCCAATCGCTTCCCGCATGGGTTATATAGCGTTCTTGCCGGTTTTGTTGAGCCGGGGGAAACACTGGAGGACTGTATAAAAAGGGAGGTTAAGGAGGAAGTCGGTGTAGGGTTGAAAAATATATGCTACTTCGGCAGCCAGCCCTGGCCCTTCCCACATTCGCTCATGATTGCATTTATAGCTGACTATGCCGGCGGTAAGATCACCATAGATGAAACGGAGATAGCAGATGCAGGCTGGTTTACAGCCCACAATCTTCCTCGCATACCGGACAAAGCCAGTATAGCGCGTCGATTGATTGATTGGTTTGTGGCTAAATATCAGTAGCTATTCTCCGTGCTTCGGTATGGATAACTTTACCCGATACGCCTGCTTAAAAGCGTTCCGTCATCATCTCCGGCACATTAAGGCAACTCGGTTTTTAAACACTGATAAAAAGTTTGCCGCAGTCCAGGACCTTTCGGGGCACAATTGGATTGCCGCTTTCAACCAACGGTGTTGTAACGTCTCCAGCATTAAGGTACAAAAAGACTACTATAAATCAGTGAATGTGGCGATGCAAAGGAAGACAAAGAACCTATCAGGCCTATAAGATAAAACGCTACAATAGGGAAGCGGCTGATGCGATCGGCGTAACAATCCTTAGAAGTATATCTGCCAGATGCATCCCGCATATCGATTACCAGCCGTTTCAATACATGCGTTTGGATGAAGGCCACGAAATTGGCCCTCCTCCAAATTGAAAACATCACCGGGCATGGCATTCATTGATTTTTTTTATCGTAAAAGAACATCTTGTTGCAATCCAAGCACTCACATGGATATCCACCTACTTCCATCATCTGCTCACCTGATCCAAAAATATGACCCAATCCTTTGACGTTTTTACTTTGGCAATGCGGGCACTCTAATTTATCAATTCCCTGTAACGTTTCATCCATTTTGCTTCTCCTGTCTATAGGTCAGGGGAAGGGAGCCCGGAACTCCCTTCATTGACACAAAGCTGCTTTCACCGTCGCGCCGGGTGGTTAATGTTTTTTTGTAATACAGTCAGCCTATCCTCGGCTTGCTTGGCACATTCGCTGTCAGGATACTTTGTTATAATCTCCTGGTATAATAACCTGGCATGATCCAGATTGTTCTGCAATTCCTCAAATTGTGCGGTTTCAAAGAGCTCTTTAGCCTTATTTCCTGAGCAGCCGGAAAAGGCCGCGGCAAAAATCATGGTTAAAATCACAATGGTCCGTTTCATCTGCGCCTCTTTTTCAGGGCTTAGGTTTAGAACCGTTCAACGCACTTCATCCCCGAAAAGTTGTGTCTATTGGATATGAGAAAAACCTTTCATCCTTCATCGCCTCATTGGGCCTCCTCCACCCCGTTTGTTTCGTCTTTTTCCGGCAGATCTACATATTCGACAATGCGCTCTGTGAGGAATTTGGAGGGTGACATAATCATATTGCATTAACATTTACATTTTTAACGGTTGACATCCAACTGTCTCGTGCTTCATAATCCATATTGATGGGAGCTTTCGGCCTTCTGCAGAAATTTCCTGGACATATAACCATGCCTTTTCTGAAACTATACGCAACAAATTACATTGCAAAACCTTCATGACCCGTTCATCGCATAATTATCAACAGAACGGAGAGTTAAAAGCGCCGTTATTATTACTCGTTAGAAGTATCGATTTAAATCAGCAAGCACCTGCTGCTATGTAACCGTGTGGGTAACGAAATAGGCTGTCCCTCAAAGATCAAAGATGTTAGTGGTGGGGGACACGGACGACCTGTCGCCCGGGCCACCCCAACAACATTTTTCATCTATATTATTGGCGGTATTAACGTAATATCGTTGATCAATATGTTGCTGACCAAAGTGGATAATTCTATTCTATTATTTATTTGTTGCTGGAGGGAGTTCTATGATTGAGCGTTACACCAGACCTGTTATGGCTGCCATCTGGGAGGCACAAAACCGATATTCCAAGTGGCTTAAGGTAGAGGTCCTTGTGTGCGAGGCCCTGGCCATGATGGGGGAGATTCCTGCTGGGGCAGTAGAGAATATCCGGAGCCGTGCCCGATTCGACGCGGCCCGGATCGAGGAGATCGAACGCACCATCCGCCACGATGTCATCGCTTTTTTAACCGATGTGGCCGAGTCGGTGGGACCGGATTCCCGTTACATTCACCTGGGGTTGACTTCTTCGGACATTCTTGATACCACCTTTGCCCTTCAGCTTCGTGAAGCATCCGATGTGATCCTCGAAGATCTGCGAAGGCTTTTGTCCATTTTGAAAAAGACGGCTCTCCGGCACAAAAATACCGTTATGATGGGCAGAACGCATGGGGTCCATGCTGAGCCGGTCACCTTCGGACTCAAGATGGCGCTATGGCACGAGGAGACAAGACGCAACATCCGCCGTATGGAAATGGCCCGGGAGACTATCTCCACCGGAAAGATCTCGGGCGCGGTGGGAACTTTCTCCTACCTGGCGCCGGAGGTGGAGCACTATGTCTGCCGAAAACTGGGTTTAAAACCCGCCTCGGTCTCCAGCCAGATCATCCAGCGGGACAGGCACGCCGAATTTTTCTGTGCCCTGGCCATGGTGGCCACGTCGGTGGAAAAGTTCGCTCTGGAAATCCGCCACCTCCAGCGAACAGAAGTGCTTGAGGCCGAGGAGTTCTTTCACGCAGGCCAGAAAGGCTCGTCCGCCATGCCGCACAAGCGCAACCCGATCCTTTCAGAGAATCTCTGCGGCCTCGCCAGGCTCGTCCGATCATATGCCATGGCGGCCATGGAGAACGTACCTCTGTGGCATGAGCGCGATATAAGCCATTCCTCCGTTGAGCGTGTCATCGGGCCCGACAGCACCATACTGGTGGACTATATGCTGAATCGATTCTGCGGCATCCTGGAAAATTTGATGATCTATCCGGACAGAATGCGCGAAAACATGGAACGAACACAGGGGCTTTTTTACTCCGAGGGTGTCCTGCTGGCGCTGGCACGAAAGGGGTTGACCCGGGAAGAGGCTTATGCCCTGGTTCAGCGAAACGCCATGAAGGCATGGGAAGAAGGCGCTGATTTCCGCTCACTCATTGAAAATGATGCTGACATAGCGAAAACGTTGAACAAGGAAGAAATTGCGAAGATATTCAACCTGGAACATCACTTAAGCCATGTGGATCATATCTTTGCCAGAGTTTTTGGGCCGAAAGCAAAAGAAGAGCAATAAACGCCGCCGGCTTCAGCATGTTGGGTTTTTTCCGCTCCCTCCCGTATATTGATATTGTGTTTTCAAAGAACCCTGTCCGGGCAATATCGGACTGGATGCCCAGCCACTCGGGACAGACCCTTGAAAATACAGGCAACATTGCATGCTCCCAATATATCAGTTAACCGTTCAGATTCCAAGACAAATTTTTAATAAAGAATACCCTGCTAATCCGAAGACCTCGGGCGAAAGGATACGGGCTAAAAGCATGGATTCGGGTCGCCAGGTGAAAGGGCTCGCAGAGTTTCTCGGAGCCGATGTGTGCACTCTGACCAGCTGAGAAATAAGGGATATTACCCCCAGAAAAGGCAATTCAGAGAAAGTAATGGTTTTCCTTAATGAGCATGCACGTGTCCTCTCGCCTTTGTCCAACACTTAGCATTTATTATTTTTTAGGATCTACCGTTTATCGCCTCCTAAAGATTGATTGAGCCAGTAGATTAAATTATTGCGGAAGCACATCTCCTGTTTAATTTAATTGCGAATCACGCGACTGGAAATTTACAAATATATCGAGCAGTAAAGATTACACTTGTGAATCGTGGCTTTTCAAGGGATCCAAATAGTGATGATCGATAGCAGATACATATACTTTTGGCCTCATTACTGAAAGCACAATATGTAGTATTCTTCAGCACCAGATATTCTTCGATACTTTCCAGATGATCTCCGCATTATCGTTACCGTGGGAGCCGCCATCGCCTGGAAGAGCTGTTTCCCTTCCAAGCCGATATCACCCTACTCAATCTTGATCGTGGAGAATAGAAGCCTAAGGTTTTTTCCTCTCCCATGGGCATTCTACTAAACGGGGGGATGCTCCTCACCCCCATATCTGAAAGACTAACTTGTGCCCCTTGCCCTCAGCGCCCAGCAATCTTTTCCAACTACAGGAGAGATCTAACTCGTATAAAACCTTTGGATATTTTGCTCAGTATTTCGGGTCGAGTGTATCAACAGTGGAAAAAAGAAGAGCACGGCGCCCGGTCTATTGACTGAGCGCCGTACCTCACAAAGGACTGGTTATTATGGTGCCTGAACGTCACCCGTGATGCCAAGGTAGTCCTGGAAGTCCAGGTCTCCATCGGCTTCGATGGCGATCAGTCTCGGGTTATAGAATTCGACGAAATCTCCAAGGGTGAGCCCTTCGATGCAAATGGGCGGAGTGAAGCGGGTGGCGTTCTGAATGAGAATATCGTTGGTTTCGTTCTGCGCCCCTTCATTGGCCACCATCTCGTCATCTCCGGGCGTGGTGGTTCCGCCGCACATGACACCAGCCGCTCGAGGGGTTATCACTATCTCATTGACGCGGGTGATAAAACCGGGCTTGCCCTCTTCGCAGACGTCAACGCAGCCACCTCCTACAACCGACTCGCAATCAGAATCACTTGTACAGATGATTTCGGCGTCGTTCTCGCAGTGCTTCTCAGCCAGTTGCATAGCGGTCTCGAGGTTCAGATCCAGGCAGAGCGCGAAGAAAGCACAGTCGCCCACGGTGGATGAACCTTCCTCGAAGCACTTGGGTATGCTGGTCAGCTCACCATCGAGAATCTGGTTGCCATTTCTGTCCACGACCATTGCCACGGAGAGGTCGTTGAGGCGCAGCGTGGTCTCAACCCAATCTGTTGTACCGGGATCGTCCTGGATCAGGAGTCGCGGGGGAATGTCTTGACGGGAGCAGAACAGGAGCGGCTGGCTTCCATTGATGTTGAACTGCTGCATCTTGTTCTTGACCGCCTGGCACGCCAGCTTTCGCCCCAGCGGCAGAGCGTCGCAGTCGTAGCCTTGGAAGCCATAGCAAGCTCCCTGAAGGATGGTGGTCTTTGCGGAGTTTTCTTCACATAAACCGCCGTCGCAGTCCGCGTCCTCCTTACAGGCGATGCTGGAGTCGTTACTGCACTCGCCCACGGACAGGGAACCGCAATCCACGGGGATCAGGTCAGAGACGGTCTTGCCGGAGTCCTGGCAGCCCGTCTTGAGCCCACCCATGGCCGTGAGACTGGCGAAGAGCTGATTGATCGTGTCGTCCGCCAGGGCAATGAACACGTCTTCTGCGTCAGGCACGAGCATTGTGGGTAGACCGGCGGGCGTGAGCACGGCCCACGGCGTGCTCTGCACCTCTGGATCCAGGGGGGCCGTCGTGGCAAACTTTCCCGTGAGACCGGCCACGATGCCTTTCGCCGTGATTTCGACACTGGACAGCGTTCCTTCGAGCTCTTGCCCGTATTCCTCCACTTCTTCCTTAGCAACCTTGATCTCGCCGAGAGAGACCGGGTCAGGCTCGCCGGCTCCGACAGCTTCCTTGAAGTCCAGATCCGTCGAAATGTCGATATCAGGGGTCAAATCGACGAAGCCGAGGGTAAAGACTGTTACAAAAACATCACAGAACCAGGCGCCCCAGCAGTTGATTTCTGTGCTGATTGAAGATTGGAGATTCCCCTGCACCCCCGTGTCAAAGTCCTGGCCCCCGGGGTCGGTCCCATAAAGCAGTTGATTCTCCGTCACGTCAAACTCCATCCAGATATTGCTAACGGTAACCTGGGCCCACCCGCTTATAATGGTCTCGGTAAAACACTCGCCAAAAATGCCTTCCGTTTCGCAATGTCCGTAAAGAGTAACCCTGACAGTCAAGTCAGGAAGATCCATAAAAACCGTGAACTGTTCCTCCTTGAAATCAGCATCACAGGCGATATTTACATTTTCGAACGTCACCACAGGGTTTTTAGCATAAACCCAGGGGTCACAGGAACACGGATAACTGATCTTTTTTTTGGGCGGATTGGTTGCAAATGACTGATTGATTGCTTCCCTTACCTTGTTCTTGAACTCATCCGTCGCATCCGCGCACTTCTCAGAGAACAGGGTATCCACGGCTCCTTCAGTGATACCGACGACGAAGGCGTTCTCGATTTCGGTCTCCGTGGCGTTCAGAGCTAGCTGGACTGACTCCTTAACCTGCGCTTTCACGTCCGAAAAGACCTGCTCCTGGATCCTCAGCGGCACGGTGCCGGGCGACGCCACATCGCCGACCGCGAAATACAGCGGCTCGCTATAAGACCTGTTTCCCTCATCATCCATCACCATGCCGACAAGGTTGTTTGAACCCGGGTCCAAGGTGATTAAAGGCACATCGCCGGATGTGACGTCTTGCGCCAGGTTCGTTTGGTACATTTGGACATCGAAGTCCACTAGGTATGTGCCAACAGAGGTTTCCCCGTCGCAGCCTTCCACGCCGAGGGGGGTGAATGGCTGCGTGCCGATGTCCACACCTTTGCCGTTGATCCTCAAATCTACAATTTCGCGGCCGCTGCAAGCCTGGCCTACGACAGTAACCGGGAACTCGTCGATGACATCGTTTTCGGTCGGCGACTCGATAAATACAGCAAGGCCGCTGGATGATCCTTCGGCGCACAGGTCGTCGACGTGGCACTCCTTGGTTACACGTGCGGGGAACGAGCCGGGCAACTTCTGGCCTTGCACCACTATAAGGTGCCCGCCGCACCCCAGGTTGGACAGCTTCATGGTGAGCGTGTTGCTCCCCTCCACGTCAATTGGCGAGACCTGGACCACCAGCTCCGAGACCTCGACGCTTTGGCTGTTGATCATAACGGTGCCGTTGCAAGGCAGCGCAGGAGAGCATTCGGAAGAAGGATCGGATATTCCCAGCTCAAGCAGAATGTCCACGCCGTCAACCTCGACGATGAGAGACGATGGGTCGGTGAGGGGGATGGCCACGAGAACATTCGTGACGTCGCCCTCGGACTCGCTGACCACCGTGCCGGAGGGCTCAATAACCTGGGCATAGGGGATGTTGGAGCAATAGGCCTGCGTCGTCCTGTTCAAATCATCTTTGACGGTGACGCGGAGCATTGGAACAGGAGCGAAGACCTCGTGGCGAGTGCGAGTGCCTCTCCTCCCGTAGCTCCAAGATCGCCATTTCCAATCATCAGGATCAAGGCGGCTTGCCAGGTGAACCTCGTCACCGTATTCCACGAGAAGCTGCTCCTCATTAAGGATCTCGCCATTCTCATTCAGTGCCAGCAGCTCAACGGTGACCTCGGCGTTCTCACTATTGGTGCCGAACTGGATTTCGTGCCAGCCGGTGCAATCGCGGCCCGGCCTGCCCCGGAGGTACGGCAAGGCACACCAGGCTGAAAGGGTGGTCTGCCAGCAACCCGAGTCATACCAGTCAGTGTCGCCGTCGCAGTCGTTATCTATCGTGTCGTCGCAGGTGGGACCGGTCGGCCCCTCCACGCTTGCCAAACCCGGGACCACACTGCAGATTGTCCCCATCCCGTCAGGGCTGCAGACCATTATACCGGTATTCTCGCATGCGCCGATTCCAACAGTGCAGGGATCTCCCAAATCTCCCAAAGGTGGTTTGAAGTCCTCATCTACCAGGAGGTCACCGTCGTTGTCGATGCCGTCGCACTTCTCCTCTTCCTGGCACTCCGGGTCATCAAGGTCCGTCAAGCCGTCGCAATTGTTATCGAGCCCGTCGGTACACCTCCCCGGGGTGTTTTCGTTCTTCGGCGAACCCGGCGTTGCACTGCATACGTATACCGTGTCGTCTTCCCCGCATATCAAAATACCCTGCCGCAGGCAAATACCCTCGCCCACCTCGCATGGGTCACCAAGATTAAAGCCAACAACGACGTTATCGTCTATCGAATCGTTGTAGTCGTCGTCCAGGCCGTTACAACGCTCACCCTCGGTTGCCTCACAATCTGAATCATCTTCGTCCACATCGTTGTCGCAGTCGTTGTCCACCCCGTCGTGGCACGCTGCTGTATAAGCAAGCTCATCTTCCGGGGTATTCCAACCCATTTCCGGTTCTGGACATATTTCTTGGCCATTGTCGCACTCCAAAATCGAATAATTGATGCAAGGATTAATAAACACTTGGCAATTCTGATTCTCAACAAAGTCCTCGTCTACCACATTGTCACAGTCGTTATCTTTTCCATCGCAGATGTCAGTAGCACCAGGATACACATCGGCGTCGTTGTCATCGCAGTTCTCGTCCCCGCACGCCTTGCCACTTGGCACTGTGCAGACGCCGTCGCAAACCACATAGCCGTCATTGTCGTTGTCTGGGCAATCCGCCGCAAACACTGGCGGCGCATTCAAGATCAAGAGAAAAATAGCGATAAGGCCCAGGACAATCATAAAGCTTAGAGTCCTGGGTGGACTATGCGCCCTTTGATTAGGGCGTTTCGCCCGCTTCTGTTTCTGTCTGATAAGATAACGGTTCACTATCCGCACTTCTTCAAGGGATTTACACGATTGACAACCTTTGCCTCTTCAAATTAAAAACTGTTAAGAAATGAAGTTAAAAAATGAAATTAGAAAAGCTGCGTCCGGCAGGGCACAGGGCAGATGAAAAGCTGAATAACCGGAGATGTCTATCGCGCCAGATCTATACTCTATACTCACGATAACTGATGCCCAGTAATTTAATGGAGAGTGAACTATTTTTTAGACTGACAGTCAAAAAAGAGATTGACCCTAGTATAATTAATAACCATTGTCAAGAAAATTTTTTGTCATGTGTGGGAAACGGAATACACATGGTATCCCCCTGGTCAGGATAAAAGTTATGGGTAAGGAAGGATGGAAGGAAATACAGCAATGGGTGCAGAGGCAACAATAAGAGAGGATTTGCTCTTGAGCAAATCCTGT
>JAFDED010000187.1 GCA_019310535.1 Deltaproteobacteria bacterium | reverse complement strand
GAGATATATTGGTTATGATCGCATATTATTGTCACCACAGTTTTTCGCATATTTTATATCCACCCATTGAAATCATTACATTTTTAAGAAAGTGGAGGCCAAAAAATGCCTTTACCTGTTGAACATGGGTTGTTATGGTTTGAAGGGGTTGTTTTTCAGGTGAGCATTCGACATTAGGGGCCGGGGAACTGTGCTTCGGCAGGAATAGGGGATCACTGCAGGCGGTAAATCAAACCGCGGTAATTATCGATGTTGTCTCGATATATCTCTATATCCTTTTTGTGATGTTGTATGGCCACATTCTCCCGCTCAATGGAAAGGCGAATCATCTTACTTCTCTCCCCTCCCTCTTCCAGGAGGGCTTCCCGCTGGGCGGATAACCCCTGTTGCCGCAACAGGGAGAGCTGATTTTCAATGTACGATCGCTTCTTGCGCAATGAACGAATGGTGAATTCCCGCTGTTTGATCATTTTCTCAAGGTCCTGGATGGCCAGTTGAATCTGGCGGATTCGGGCTTCCAACTCCTGGGCCGTTCGTTTTTTCTCGCGCCGGATGGACTCCGACTCTTCTATGGCCTTAGGCCCCTCACGCTCGAAAATAATTTGGCCGTTGACGGCGTCCATGGTTACTCGAAAGTGCGACAGGAAGTTGAGACCGAGTAACCGAACGCTGCTCACCATTGCTTCCACATCGGTAACCTCTGCCTCGCCCACTTTCACCGAATTCAAAACCACCCTGGGCAAAGATGCCCGGCGACCGTCCGCCATTTTTGTCCTGATGCGAGGGGCTCTCTCGTACTGAATTCCCAGCGCCCGGGCGTCCTCCCGGGTGATGGCCGTCATTGTCGCCCCGGTGTCCAGGTGAAAGAGCACCGGCAAACTCCAGTTCAGCATACCCTGCACCAGGATGGAAGGACCCTTTTTGTAATAGTTGACCACCACCGGCGCTTCAATGAATCCCGCGGCTTCCCTCCCCGCGGAGGACTCAGCCTCGGGCTCTTTGTCAAGGCGCTGATGGCTGGCCTTTGAACGGTAGTGCTCCGGGACGTTATGGTAGTTATCTGTGAAATGGATGCCGCCGCGTTCATCGATCCACCGAAAAACCTCAGCAGCGCCGCTATTCTCAGTGGCGGTCATCCTCACAAGCATCATCAAGCATATGATAGCAACTCTCCATGTGTTCATTGCCGAACGTTCTCTCACACAGGTCTCACGAAGAGCCCGGACCTGTTCCCAGGGTGATGGTCAGGTTGAGCCGTCGGTCGCCCCTGACAACCACCACCAAGACGGCATCCCCGGGTTTATGGCGCCGGATTGCGGATGATAAGTCCTGGAGGGTCACGATCTTTTTCTTGTCAAAGGAGACGATGATGTCGCCACCCAAATAAAGTCGCCAATTTCCGACGACAACCGGCTGGTACCCACCCTTAATGCCGGCAAGGTCTGCCGGGCTGCCTTTGATTACTCGCTGTATAATAAGGCCGGTGTCTACCTTGAGCTTTAGCGCACGGGCCAACTCCACGTCCAAGGGGACAGCGCCGTAAATCCCCAGAAACGGGCGATCCACGCGCCCATTTTCTATAAGCTGACGGGATACATCACGGGCAAGGTTGATGGGAAGGGCAAAGCCGATCCCCTGGGCACCCCCGCTTGTTGAAAAGATGGCGGTGTTTATCCCTATCACTTCCCCCCGTGAGTTGATCAACGGCCCGCCGGAATTTCCGGGATTGATGGCGGCGTCGGTCTGTATGAGCTCGAACAGCGAGACCCCTTCTCCGGTGCGTATCTGGCGGTTAAGAGCGCTGATCACACCGACTGTTATCGTATGCTCAAGACCAAATGGATTGCCGATGGCAATGGCCTTTTGCCCCACGTGCAGCGAATCCGAGTCCCCCAGTGGGGCCACAGGCAGATCCTCCCTGCTTTCAATGCGGATCACTGCAAGGTCAGTCTCGACATCCCGGCCAACCAATTTAGCCGGAACTTTGGTCATCCCCGCAAGGGTTACTTCCAGACGGCTGGCATCCCCCACCACGTGGTTATTGGTCAGGATGTATCCCCGTGGATCGATTATGAACCCCGAGCCTTGCCCCTTTCTCGGGATGATCTCCATCCAGAAGTTCATTTCCAGGGTGGTCGCTACTATGTTTACCACCGTAGGACTTAACCGCTGGTAAATATTGATGACATTTTGCTCCTCCCGCTCTATAGAGGAACTCGATGCGGGCACGGTGACCGCCGTTACGGGAGAACGGCTCAGCCGGCTTTCATCTTGTTGAGAAAGTGAGGATTGGCCTGTTATAGGCTGACTCTGCATAAATCCCCACCGAACCCCCAGGATGAAACCGATGAGGATCAATAAGATCATCCATAACAGTAAATATGTTCGTTTGACAGCCATCGCTTTTTACTCTTCTCTGGATTGCCTGTTAACGGTTGCGAACATTTGAATTGAATCCCGAAATAATGAATCGGCTTGCCTTTTAAATATAAAATGCCCGCTGAAGGATCTTTTGTCAAGAGATTAGAATCCTCCTCCCAATGACCTTTTCCGGAATAATACGCGCTTACTTGATTAAGCTGTCATTGCAACATGAAAATGTCACCTTTTTTGCAACGTGAAAATGTCACCCCATTGGTGGTGCGGCCGGAGGGTGCCCCGGGGGCAATAGGTGGAGGTGGCGCTCTCGCTTC
>JAFDED010000042.1 GCA_019310535.1 Deltaproteobacteria bacterium | reverse complement strand
CAGAATATCGTAAGCCGGGTACATATCGGTAATCCCATTTTTGACCAGACCGACCAGGTCACGGGTTTCTTCAATCACGGCAGGTATGTACTTCTCAAAACCGGAAGTATCACTGTCTCTATTACTCCCGTAACCGCTGATTCCATTTACGAGAGAATCAAGCATTCTCTTTTTTTCCGCGAACGCCTTCTTGTCACAGACGAAAATTGCGCCGTAAACAGAAAGATCAACAGCCTTCAACATCAAGGCGTAAAGGAGACAGGCCCACGCCGTAATCACCGCCGGTGAGAAACAGCCGTCCGCCCACCGGGATTCAATATGAAGACGGGAGACATCTCCCGATTTATTGAATTCCGTAAAGAAATAATTAATGAAATAGTATTTTCCTTGTCTTCCATTGAGATCATTTCCTGCCGGATTGCTTTCCATATTCTGTTTTATCACCGGCATTCCGACCGACAGTGGACTGAACTGCATAACGGGAAGTCTGAACTTCCCCCATCTGGTTAATGTATTCTTATGGGCACCGCAGCTTGTAATCCAGGCAAGCGCAACATGGTAACGCCTGACAAGCTGGTGAAAGTTAATTAAAATGATTTGCGGAATAGGTCTCTCCAATTCTGAAACAAGGGTGGTTCCATCGCCTCCGGGCAAATAGCTTGCAAGAAGATGCATATGAGTACTACATCTCTCATTAAGCCAACCACCGTTTTTTCTTACAATACGGATAATCTTGGAAATGGATTCATACATGGCGTTAAAGTGCATTCTTCTGCCGATCGTTAAAATCTCCACACCACCGTCACCGAAGAGACTTCCGTCTGTTTTAACGTCGAAAACACCCAATTCATTCACTTTCGTCAGTGTCCTGGACGGTTTAAGAGAAGTGGTTATGACTTCTCTCAACACACTGCTTTCCACATGTTTTCCAATCCATTCCAAGCAGTTTATACAACCCCGTTCCTTTGGACGCGCACATTCCCAGCACCGGGGTATAAACTCCGGACAATCAGGACTCTTTTCGCATTCGGTTTTATCTTCAACCATGCAAGTATTGGAGATACAAGTCTTATAACCTTTGCAGTCTTTAAACGATTCGGGACATGGACAATTCATTATACCGTCATACAAGCAACCGACGCGCTTGCTCAGGTTAAACTCAAGTTCGACACCCACCTTCAATATGCTCCTGAATTCGTTGCGCCAGAACTCTGCCTCATTCGGTGTAAGAGGTGTAAAAATGTTCTTGAGAAAATTCCATTTATTTTTCATCCCTATCACCTATCAACCCCAATCGATAGGGGGAAAGCTTTTTTCTTCCTAATGACATTTTCACTTCTCAACCAATTTTCCATAATGTCTTCGCTCTCAATACTCCGGGATTGGATTGCTTTAAAGAAATCGTCTATGGTTTCCGCATGGTCCTTATAAGGGGCCATGCGCTTCAACTCTTTATGGATCGGACCCGTGTACCTGTGCAGATCCGCTCTTGATATGTTTTGTGTAATTTCACTCAACTCCCTCCTTTCCGGAATAAGATGGAACCTTATGTCATTCAACTCCCGTATTCTTTTCGGATCCCTACCGACGGCATCCAAGCCTTTTTTACAGACATCCTCAGCGACCAACTGGCTGAGTTCAAGGAGACCGCGGCAGTAATGTGGGTGGCGGAGCCAGAATGCACCCGGTGCCCTGTATTCGAAAGTAAATTCATACGTACGATAATCCCTTGGATCACCATACTTGTTGCGTACGGCCCTTCTTCTAACCTCATCGGGATCCTTCATCAAACACGGTATTAAGACATACCAAATCAGGCTGTCGGTTAGACGTTCAAAGAACGGTTGCAGAGAAGAACGCCATTTCATTATCTCTCGGGGAAGACCCAAGTGAATATGAAAGCCCGCAGTTCTTCCCTTCATACTGCTTGACGCGACAGCTTTATGTTCCGGCCTCAACACCGATCTCAAACCTGCAATCAAATAGCACAGGTTTACGGTTACTTCACGTGCATTGTAGCTCGCCCAAGGGCGAAGCTCTCCAAGCCAACCGTCCGCATCGGTTCCGCATCTTTCATGAAAATCGAAATACATATGGGCTGGAACCATTTTGCCCGTTTTTCTGTTGACAACCCAGAACTCGGGATCACAACCGATTGAGATGCCGGTATAACGGATCGCCGTTACTTTCAAGTCATTGATTGATAAGTAGATACTGCGGGAAACCCAGGTAGCACTCTCATCGATAATCAAGTCGGCTGAGAAAGCGGGCATCACCGTAAGGACAACGCCTTTCCTGAAACTAAGCCTGTCTCCGATCCGGATACCGTGTTTTTTACGTAAAGACTGACTCATTCTTATATTCATCCGTTCCCGGTACACAAGCTCCGGAGAGCTCATCGGCCGGCTTATTCTCAAATTCAGCGTCAACATCAAAGCTTGTCTCCAAATTTCTCCTTCTATAAAGTATTCAAAAAGGGTATATTACCCCACAGTATTAGGATTAAGGGACTTTCGTATAGGGCGGACTTATCTGTCTTCCCTTACACCCAAATATTGATAGGTCTTTTTACGGCCTTGATATTGATTCCAAAAAAGCCCACCGGAATCAACGTAATCAAAAATGAGCGTGTTCTTCTTTCCGGGCCAGGGACGTTGGCCTCTGCCAATGCATTGCTCAAGGAGCGTCGGATTGTTCCCGCTTATCGGGATAGTTAGGAAGATTCGATTGATTTGGGGCAAATCAAACCCCTCCCCAAGGAGGCCGGTTGTACATACTACAACGTTCGATTCACCCTTTTTGAGATTTTCCAGAGATTTTTCCAGAGAAAAACGATTCATGGGGCCCGTCATAATCTCCACCTTGATGCCGACATGTTTAAGCAGCAGGTGAAGCAGCTCTGCGTGTGCAACCCTGGTTGTCAGCACCATGCAGACATTCCCGTCGACCGCAGCTTCCCGAACGATATCACGAACGATCATCTCGTTTCTCGAGCGATTTTGAATAAGCTTTGTGATACCCTCATGATGAACGTCAAATTCGGGTTTAACTTTCGTAAATTTGAATACTACGGTGGGAAGCATGATATAATTATCGACATGAACCTTATTGCGAAGAGAATAAATTACAGGGCCGATATGGTGTAACATAAGCGCTTCCAACCCATCTCTTCGTCTCGGGGTGGCTGTAAGACCATAAATCTTCCGGGTGGAAAACCGTCCCACGGTTTGCAGAAATGTTCTGGCAGGTGTATGGTGAACTTCATCAACCATGATGGTATAAAAGTCATTTTCATGTTGCCGTAAGTCCCTTCTGAATAAAGTCTGTACAAGCGCCACCGTAAGTTTTTTACCCGTTGTAAATTTTCCTCCGCCCATATACCCTACGTCTTCTTCTTCAAGATCAAAAAACTCAAAAGCCTTCTCCCTTGCCTGTTGAGCCAGGCGCTCCAAATGGGTAAGCCATAAGCAGGGCTTCCCTATATACATAGCCAGGACAAGACCGGCTACGGTTTTCCCCGTACCGGCGGGCGCCACGAGAATGCCGGAGGAATGCAGATACATAACGGCTGCAGCCTTGATTTGATAATTTCTCGGCTCATGTCCCGTACTTATTCGGGTATCAAACTTTTTAAAATCCGGTCTTGTGTCAATCAAATCAAAAGCCATATTTTCTGTTGACAAATGTTGTATCAAGGTATCCAGGTAACCTCTTGGGACCACCCCGACATTCCCAATGGGATCATAATGGAAGGAACTAAGCTTCTCGGGAATTCCGTACGTGGAACGACCGGCCTCCACCGCTCGGGTATAATTGAGATTATCCACCGTGAGTTCACTTTTCAGGTGGTTCACCAGTTTCTCTGACAAGTTATGTAATACAACATCTTTACCTACTTCAATCTTCATGGACGCTCCAGATATGTCAGAACGGGCCCGACGAACCTGTTCTCCGAATGCATTTTTGTATGGCGGGTAGAACAGCGATCGGTTTTAGAGGATAAAAGAGAACAATCGTTTCCGGTGCACTTTTTTTCCTCTTCCCCGGAATTGCTGTTCTCTACATGGGATTTGAAAAATGTTTGAGCACATTGAGTACACAGACCCCCATACTCAATGTTTTCATACATATCCAAGGGCTCTGAACATCTCTCACAATAATTATATTCCAACTCAAAATTATAATGCATTACAGAGCCTCCCTACGTCCGATTGTATTGGCCCGGATATACATCCCGCACCATCCTACCGTCACCAAGTCTCCAGAACACGGTGCCCGTTCTCCTGGCTCCATCACCGACCGCCGCCGTGGCAGCGGCGCTCAGATTCGGATATACGATATCGTTAACTTTGTATCCACCCGGAACCACGGTGCATTTATACGTACGTTCTTTCCCGGGGCCGTAGAGCTCAGTTCCATATGGAAGTCCCTTGTCGTTTTCACCACAGGCCGGATTGTTTCTTTCAGTCCGCTTGAAGTTTGTTGAAAGAAGCATTATCCTTGTTTGTTGCTTCTGGATATCCTCTATTGTGGACAAACGGGTCAAAATGTTTTCCAGGATCCCGCAAAGACGGAGAAGAAGTTCGTGCTCCCTGTGTCTCGTAACAGAACAATCTCCTCCGTCTTTTTCGGTCCCGTGATCAGGAAACCACGGCGGGAGGCAGACTTCAGAACGCATCTCGTCCTTCACCAGGCGGTAGGTAACCCACATCACGCTCGGTCATATATGTTTCCGCTATCCTCTCTGCTTCGGCTTCTATTGCCGCAGGGCTTATTGGTTGCATACTCGGTGGAGGCGGAGGACCTTGTGTGATTTGGGGTCCCGGAACAGCTGGAGGAGGGGGTGTTTGCACTGAAGATGAGGCGGCTTGGGGCACCTGTCGACCCGGCGGAACGGCTGAAGCCGGATTTTGCTGGATTGTCTGGGTCGGCGGGGCGTAAGTTCCCTGGACCACGGGGCCGGGTGTCTGATAACCCCGGGGCTGTTGTGAATTGAAAGGAAAAACGTCTGTTGTCTGTTGATTCGCTTGCGGGTGTGCCGCCTGTTGAACCGGTCGGTTTACTTGTGGAATCTGCTGGGATGTTTGAGTATCCGCACCCCTACCGAGCCATATTACTTTTGAGGCCCGAATGGACCAGTCGTTTCTCCTCTGACCCGTTCTGTCGGTATACTCGTTACTGTCAATTTCTCCGTATACCAACACCAACTGCCCTTGTTTGCAGTTCCGGTTGACCTGTTCAGCCAAAGGCCCAAAGATCTTAACCCTTATGAAAGTTGTTGTTTTCTGGCCTCCGAAAAACTTGTTACAGGCCACAGTGAAAAGGGAATAAGGCGAACCGTTCTGTGCTGTTCCGGCTTTCGGATTGGAAGTCAGATTACCTGCCGCAATCGCCATTGTGAAACCAAACATGATAAAACCTCCTTAAAAAGTGATTCTCCGAACCGGCCCAAGCCGGCCCGGGCGAAAAGAAAAAGAATTATCCTACTTTATCGTATTCCAATAGTACGAAACCAAGACGAATCCACTCCCAGCGTTCTTTTTTTTCAATCCACCCGAAATCTCCCCGAGATCCCGCCGAGAGTTTTGAGAAAATCTTAAGGTGCTGCTCCCAAAACCACCTCCCTTCATACCAACCCGAATATCTTTTTCATGGTTGACTGCCAGTTCCATTTTCGAAACCACTTGTACTCCGATATTAAAGAATAAGTAGAGCGGTTCAAATTCCGACGATAGCTTTCCAACCCAAAACCGCGCGCCCATCTCTGTAAGAGGTTTTGTTCCTTGATTTGCCTACCCCATAAGGATGGTTCCGGAACCGCTCCAAATGTTTCCGCAATCATGTAGTACCAAACTTTCCTATTCGCCTGTCTTAAAGGGAACGCATAGTATTCACAATGCGTAAACGTATTGAACAACAACGGCTCGATCTTTTTATAGTTAAACCATGCCAGATCGGGACGATTTTCATTTATTGCCTCACAAACATCCCTTTCGGTGACCAGCTCGAATATTCTCTGGACAGTAAATTCATCTTGGTAAAATATATTGACCGCTCCCCTGGCCAGTCCCATTACGAGATACATAAAAATGGGATGTTGAAGCCAAAAATTACTCAAAACCCTGTATTCAAGACCGTGTTTCGGCAACCGGTACTCACCGGCTCTTCCGTAGTGCTCTCTACGGATCCTGCCCTCTTCCCCATGATCAATAAGCACGCACGTGTTGCCGACCAGGATGTCCAATAATCGGACAAGTTCGATCTGGTTATTGTGAAACCAAAAAACGGGAAACCGACCGCCCCTACCAAGGTGAATATGACCCCCGCAATATCTCTTCAAGTGTTTGGAGGCGTCTATGGTAACTGAACCCGCCGTTCCGTTCTTATAGCAGTCACGGCTTGGGGCACAACCGAAAACCTTGGCGTCCTCGTGAGCTTTATCAATGACTTCCTGTTCAATCGGCGCCGAAGCCTTAACCGTCATACGTGCGTCGTTGCCGGTTTCGGATATTTTGTTACGGACCCCACACAGACAATACCATATATTGTGGCGAAGACTGTCTCTGCATGTGGATGGCGACGGATTTATCTCCGCCTGAATTCCGTCAAAATAGATTGGAAAACCACTGCTCTTGTGTGGCAGAAATTTGTCTGCGGCAAGAACCTTATCGTTTGTACCCGTAATGAAAAATTCGGGATCACAGCCCAAAGTAACTCTGTATGTTCTCAAGAGAAATCCTCCTCGCTCGTCTCAATCCGATCGTCCGTATTACCTCGTCGCCGCACGGATAAGAGCGTATTCCAGGTAAGGCCTGGATGCTCTGTTTTCCACCGGCTCGGATTCTGCAAGAAGAGAAAAAGCCTTCTGTAAATCATAAACATTTGTACAGGACGCCAGGGAAAAGAGCCTTCGCATCTCATCCCCCGAGACCTTAATCAAGAGTTTGTCGGGCCCGCAAATCCGCATGACCATCAAGTCCCTAAAACAGAAAATCAGCTCGTGGTAAAGCCGGTAAATGTCTACACCTCTCTCATCGGCAACCCTAAGAATGTGAAGGCAAGCAGTCGAATCCTTCCTGACAACCGTTGAAGCAAGATCAATAACCAAGGTGCGATCTGCTGTTCCCAAAACCGAAATTACATCCGCAATTGAGATCTCTTTCGTACCGGAGTATGAACAGACCTTGTCCAGAAAATTCTCGGCATCCCTTAAGCTACCGTCGGATTCACGAGCTATCAGGGAAAGAGATCCGTCTTCCATGTTGATATTCTCTGCGGTTATAATGGACTTCAGATATTTAAGGATGTTGGTGAATGAAATTTTCCGAAAGTGATGTGCCTGACAACGGGACCGGACTGTTGCCGGAATTTTATGGGGCGCTGTGGTAACGAGTATGAAATAAGTGTTGCAGGGTGGTTCTTCAAGAATTTTCAGGAGAGCATTAAAGGCGTTGTTGGTAAGCATGTGAGCTTCGTCTATGACAAAGACAAGAGCCCCCGTTGGTGATAAAGGCTGTTCCACGGCTCTGCTCCTGAGCCATCTTATGTTATCCACCCCGGTAGCCGAGCCGCCGTCTATTTCATGGTAATCCTCATAGGTATCCGAGGAAATGCCAAGACAGGGATTGCATTTATTGCAGGGCTCAACACCTCTTGGCTCCAGGCAGTTAAGCCGTTTGGCCAGAATTCTGGCAACCGTGGTTTTGCCGACTCCATATGCACCCAGAAAAAGGTAAGCCCTTTTTATACGGTTGTTTGCTATATCGCTGCAGAGCACCTTTATAACGTGTTCCTGACCTGCAACTTCAAAAAAGTTTTTCGGCCGCCAGCGAAGAGCGGTGGGTAAATACGTTTTTTCCATTCCGTTCCCTGGAGATGTTTGTTAAAAGGAAATCCCGGTCCTGCTCTTTAATTTACGGGTTAAGCTTTATTGTTAACCATATCCCTAATTTCGTCTCAAAAAAAATCGTTTAGAATCTCCTCCGTAATCCCTGCCATACTCATTAATTTGTTTTTATCGCCGAAATAATCCTCCAGTATCAGAGAAAGGAAATATTTGACATTCTCAAAATCGTCCTCATCCATTTTTACATTCCCACCCCAACATTAATCGAAATCCTTCATAAAATCCTTTATGTTTCCATAAAGTGCCGCTCTATTTTCTCCGAAACGGAATTCCTCACTTCTCTTGCACTTCTCGCAAATCCGATTAGCGAGGCTATGAGACTCAAACACTCTTTCACACTTCAAACACAACCTCCTTCCTTTTAAGGAAGAAGGATCTTTCCCATCTTTATTCAATCGAATTCCTCCACAGCACGCCTGACCCATTCCGCAACCTCTCTGACCGGATCCGGTTGACCCTCCAAATCTCCTCTCTTGAGAATACTTAGCAGCCGTTTAGCCAATGTCCTTGGTATCAGGATTTCAACAACTCCCGGACGAGCATTTTTCTTCTCCATTTCTTCCTTTTTCTTGGCGATGGACATAATCAGATTAATGGAAAGAAGCATTTCCAACGGGCAGTCCGTATATTCGGCTACGGAATCGCATGAAGCCCAGATATCTCCCGTGAGACCCACCATGCATAAACGAAATTCATAAGCCTCTGAAATACTGCCGGATATTGCCCACACGGACTGCTCGGTGACATGGGTATGAATCAAACTTTCCATTAGGCTTACGGATATAAATTCATCCAGATCCCTGATGTTTCTTTCCTTCCCCACCACTTCAAATGCATTTTCCAGGGTTCTCCACATTTTCCGCGGAAGCCCTATTACCACCATCCTGATTAGGGCCTTCTCCCTATAGGTTTCCAAGTTCATTTCAAATTAACCTTCAGTAGATGGAAATCCATGATGAATTCCTTTAGACGGCTTTTGTTACGCAGCACATATGCAGGATGCCACATCGGGTAGATTACCGTTGTCCCGGTGTTATAAAATTTCCCCTTTATCGCCGAAATCCGGCGTGCTTTGAGGGAAGGCAGAAGAACTGAAGCGGCAATCCCACCCAGAGTTACCACACAGCTCGGAGAAATGATTTCGAGCTGACTGATCAACCATGGAAGACATCTTTCAATTTCCCCGGAATCAGGATTGCGATTGTTCGGAGGACGACACTTCAGGATATTGGTGATGTAATAAGGAATTTCAAATGAAATCTCTCTCATCACAAAATCGAGAAGTCCGCCGGCCCGCCCTACGAACGGGAGTCCTTGTTCATCCTCTTTTTCTCCAGGGGCTTCTCCGACAAAGACGACACCTGCATTAGGATCCCCTCTGCCGATCACCACGTTCCGCCTTGTCCGGTACAAACCACAACGCCTGCAACAGCGGAGCATTTCTTTGGTTGCAATCATCTTCAAATATCTCTATAAAAGGAAGTAGGGAAGTTAGAAATCAAACCCGTGCAATAAAAGCGTTTTAAATCGGGGTAGTTTTTCCGGACATACCCCAGGTCCGAATCACAGGAGGTAATTAATCGGAGTGGTTTAAGGACACACCCCAGGTCCGATCGAAACTGTTGACCATTTTGTTGACCATCTTAAGTCCACTAAAGTCGTCTTATGTGCATAAAAGGAACAATTCACGCCGCGGATATGGAGGGGGAAAAGTTAATTAGATCAAGCTGATATGACATTTGGCGGGAGTTTTGAAGAATCGAAAATTTCAATACTTACCGGCCTGCGGGGCTGATGCTGATATGCACCTGCGCAGCCCTGCTGGTAATGGCGTACCATTCCGCCGGGCTATCCGCTTCCACCGCGGAATACAAGCCCCTTCCATGTCTGGCCGGCCTGGAGAAAATGGTGAGCTTCGATCTGCGGGATGCGGACGTAGTTACCATCATCGACCTGCTGGCCAGGGAAAGTGGTGTCAACATCGTCATCAGCCCCCATGTGCAGGATCGGATCACTATCCGCCTTGAAAATGTCTCGCGGTGGGAAGCGCTGCGTTATGTAGTGGAGACCGTGCACTTGCGAATGAAAGTGGATGGATGTGTATTGAGGATATACGCAGAGGCTGACATCGATATTGAAAAAAATATTATTGCGGCTGAGGCAAGGCTCAGCCAGCGGGAAAAAGAAGCAGAGATCATGGATAAAGAGGCCGAAGCGCGGCGCAAAAGAGCCGAGGCCGCGCGGGTGGAGCGTGCCGCCGCTCCCCTGGTCACCCGGAGCGTTCCCGTAAGGTTCGTACGCGGCAAGAACCTGGCCAAGGACCTGCAGAAGCTCATTGCCCCGCCACCTGCGGCCGTCCCCGGAGCGGTCTCCGCGGCAGGCCCGGCCTTAATCTCGACGGGAGGACAACTTCTCCGGCCGGAAACCCCGTTTGTCATTTACAATGCGGATGCCAACAGCATCATCATCCGCGACACGCAGGAGCGGGTGGCCGAGATGTTGCGCCTCATCAAGGAACTGGACCGTGAGACCCGTCAGGTGCTCATCGAGGCCAAGATCGTTGAGACCAACCGTAATTTCACTCGCGACCTGGGCATTCAATGGGGCTTCCTGGCAAGGGGTCTCACAGACCATGATTTTCCCGCCACCTGGGGGATACAGGGAGGGCACGTAGATAGTGAATCTGCGGCTAAGCCGTTCTTGTCTTCTCCACTCAGTGGCGCCGGTAATTGGGTTGTCAACTTCCCATTTGCCCAAGCCTCATTAACGCGTGACGTTGGATCCGCATTGGGCATGACCTTTGCCAATGTTGCCAACACCTTCGCCCTTGACATTCAGCTCTCTGCCGCCGAGCAGAAAAACGACATCCGTATCCTCTCCAACCCGAGGATCCTAACGTCGGATAACCAGCAAGCTATCATCAAGAGCGGTGAGGAGGTCCCTTTCCAGACAGTAGATGATGATGATGTCAAGATTGAGTTCAAGGAAGCAGTCATACAGCTTGAGGTAACGCCTCATATTGTCTCCGAGGACATGATAAATCTGGAGGTTAGAGTAAAGAAAGATGAACCTAGTCGCACACTTAACGTTCTTGGGAATCCCTTCATTTTCAAGAAAGAGGCAAAGACGCGCATTCTCATGAAGGATGGGGACACACTCGTTATTGGAGGGTTGACAACGAACCGTCATGAGAAAATCGATCAGGGTGTTCCCTGGCTGTCACGTATCCCTGTAATCAAGCACCTCTTCAGGCATACAAATAATCTCCAACAATATGAGGAAATCATGGTATTCATCACCCCGCGGATGGCCCCGCGCTTGGTGAGCGAGGCTGAAAAACGAAAAGACAAGCCCGAGGGAGGGAACAATTGAAACATATGGAGCGGATGGTCATGGTGATTTTGCTCTTCCCCTGTGCCATGATCTTTCACGGCTGCGGAGGCGGCGATGTCAGCGGCAACGGCCTGGACACGGGATCGTTTTTAACGGCGCAGGTCTTTGGCAGGGTAGATGATTGCACCAATTCCGGATTCTCTTTTGAAGCTGGATTTAATTGCCCGTGCCTTCGCTTGGCTCATGCCTTTTTCTTCAACAGGGATCTGCCCTTTCAACCTGGCGGCTCCGGCGAAGAACCAAGCCTGCCAGATGTGCAGAATATAACCGTCTTATCATTAAGTTCGCGAAACTTCAGGCATTCCAATGATTCTTATTTTCCTTCACGTACTGTTTCAGCTAAAAGCCTTGAGGAACTATTGGCCCCTGCTATACGGCAGGAAGGAGAAACAGGCGGTTTACCTTCATCGAGGCACATCACCATCGACCGCTATACTGTTGAGTACATCCCTTCAGATGCTCTTTCACCACCTCTCTCATCGCGGGAATTTTTTCAGACTATTCAGATTCCACCTCAAACAGATATCGGGTATGAAATAATTTTCATGGATCTGAACACCAAAGAAGAATTCGAAAGCTTCGTGGAGCAAAATCCAACTACTTCTTTCGGGAATTACACTGCTGTCTTCCGATTTTTCGGCCATAATGACCTTGGCGCTGAAGTGCAGGTGGCAGCATCTGATTCGTTCGTCATTGGGCGCTTAGAAGCTTGTGAAGATCAAAGTTTAAGTACCGTCAACACCGGCGGATTCCCGGAAATGTAAAGACGAAGCCAAAAGCGTATAACACCGGACAATATCAACAACACAAGCGGGCGTCCCGCCATACATTATCTTAATCTTGAAGCCGGAATGTGAATCATGCGAAAAATGCGCGTCTTTTTATGTTTTGCCTTTATTGTTCTTCTTTCATTTGCATTGAGCTGCAGCGGGGGAGGGGGGACAGAGCAGGACCTGCCCGGGCCTTCCACCACGGTTCCTATGTCGGTTTTTCTCACCACCAACCGCGTATTCGTGGATGTGGCCGGGGGACCCAACAGCGCAAACCTGGCCGCCCGGGTGATGGACGGCTCAGGCCGGCCTGTGATCAATGCCGCAGTTCGCTTCATCACTGACCTAGGCCGCTTCAACAACAGTGCCCAGACATACACTACCACAACCGGAAGTACCGGCCTCGCCTTCGCCTCTCTTCTCTCCGATTCCGTGGGACAGGCCAGAGCAATCGTTCAAATCCCGGATAGCCGTCTTGCTGACAGTGTAGATGTGTTTTTCACCCTGGAATCAGTCCAGGCCCCCGGCATCGATCTGATGGCTGACCCTCCTTACTTCTCTCGAGAACAAGCTGTTACCATCACTGCTCGACTTTCAGATGAGAATAATAATCCTATTCCCTTTCATCCGATTAGCTTTAGTGTCCCAGATACCAATGCTCATGACTACTCTGAAATAACGGATTCTCATGGTGAGGCGTCGTTCACCTTTCCGCCGATGACAGCATCACTTTTTTCAGCAAGCGCGAGGTTTCCATTTGGCACGATAACAGAGTATATTTCTGCTCCTTCAGCAAATATTATAAATGTGGAATTTGGAGATATGAGAACAAATCCTGAAACCAATGAAATCAGCCTTCCTGTTATCGTTGCAGTTTTTGACAATAATGGAACCCCTGTTCCAGGAATTGCTGTACGATTATCCCCTAGCGCTGGAAATATTGTAAGGTATGTCGTAACAGAAGAATCAGGAGCATTCACCGGTGAGGCAAGTGCGACATGGCATCTTGGTACATACAGCGGTGAGGCCGCATTGACTGCTTTTATCGGAGCGATTAGTACGACTGAAACTACAACAATTAGTCTCATTTTTCCAATTGATATAATTTCGCTGGCCTTGGGAAACACACAGATCGATGAGGATACTGGTGAAATAAGTTATCCCGTGATGGCGGCAGTCCTCGATGAGAACGGAGATCCCGTCCAAGGAATTACAGTCAGATTTTCTGCAACTGCGGGCGATATCATAGGTTTTGCAACAACTGATGAAGATGGCTTGGCAACCGCCACCTGGTATCTCGGCAATTATACCGGCCAAGCAACGCTTACGGCCTTCATCGGTGATGTAAGCGACTCGGCAACCGTCAACATTGTTCAGGATTTATTAATCAACCCAGCCGAAGCCACACTGCGGGAAATTGGGCGGTTCATCAGCTTCGAAATATTCGGCGGTATGCCGCCATACACCATCGACCTCAGCGACGAGACGTTCGTGGAATGGAACTTCTCCATGGTCTCGGGCCACGGTGTGCTGCAGGTCCAGACCGCGTCCATGCCTCCAGAGGCTGTTGACATAACCATCTTTGTGGTGGATAGTGTAGGCACAACTGCAACCGCCATCCTGACCCTTGACCCGACAGCAGCTCCCGCATTGCTCCTCACTCCTGCTGCAACCTCATTTTCATTTGCGGGAGAAAGCGTGACCTTTACGGCCCTGGGAGGAGTTGCTCCCTATACGTTTACTCTCTCCCATCCACAGTTCCTCTCCGGCGTGCAATCGGGCAACACCTTCGCGGTCACTGTCACCAACCTGCCGGTAACTATAATCGACGATGCAGCACTGGAGGTTATCGACGCTGGCGGAAGTAGGGCGTTCTCGCAAATCACTTTGAACCCCTCTCCCGGCAACCCCGGCACCGGTAATTTAACTATTACCGCCGCGGGTGGAGTCACACAAGTGGCTTCAGGAGATGTTGTCCAATTCTTCGCCACAGGCGGAACACCGCCTTACACATGGACGGCCAACGGCGGCTTGTGGGACACAGACGGGGATTTGGCGGGGGATTCCGCAACCACTAACTCAGTTTCTGCACAGCCCGTGGTTTTTGTCGTCGGGAACAATACAGGCATCTATTTCATCTCTGTAACAGATACTGCGGGAAATGGCTCCAATTACCGAATAGAGATTCAGCAGGAGTAACAGGTATTCATTACGAATACAAAAAAAGGAAAGGAGATACCCCGTGGAACGAAAAAGCCTGACAGCGGCAGTAAGCAGCGAGCGGATTCAGCAGGACATGGCGACTCTTGCATGCATCGGTGCGGACGGGCAGGGAGGAGTGACCCGGCTGGCATACAGCCCTGAGCACTGGAAGGCTCGTGCTTATATCCGCGACAGGATGGAGTCTGCGGGATTACAGGTGCGGGAGGATGCCGCCGGCAACGTGATGGGCCGCTGGCCGGTGGGACTTACCGGCCCTGCTCTTGCCATGGGTTCCCATCTTGACAGCGTTCCTCACGGCGGCAGGTTCGACGGACCGGTGGGGGTCGTCTGCGCGCTTGAAGCTGTTCGCGCCATTCAGGAAAGCGGCTTCCGGCCTCCCTCTCCGCTGGAAGTGATCGTATTCGCTGAAGAAGAGGGCGCCCGTCTCAATCACCCCCTCTTCGGAAGCAAAGCCATGGCCGGAATCCTGGATCCCAGGCTGCTGGAACAGATGAAGGACCGGGACGGCGTTCCTCTGGCCAGGGTGCTGGAAGGGGTGGGGCTGTCGCAGGAGCGCCTCTCTGAGGCCAGGCGGCAACGGGAAGAGTTCCTGGCCTATCTGGAAGTTCACATTGAGCAGGGCAGCGTCCTGGAGGAAAGAAACGTTCAGATAGGAGTCGTTACCGGGATCGTGGGGATCACGTTTATGGAGATGGTCATAACGGGCAGGGCGGATCACGCCGGGCCTAACCCCATGGAACGCCGGAAGGACGCCCTGCTGGGGGCAGGGCGGATCATAACGGAAATACCAGTGCTGGTGGCCCAGACTGGCAGTGCTGCGGCACGGGGCACCGTGGGGGCCATCCACGCCCATCCCAACACCATCAACGTGGTTCCGGGCAGGGTGACCCTCGGTGTGGACGTGCGTCACAAGGAAAAGGAAGAAATAAGGAAATTGGCCCGTCTGATCGACCTGAAGGCCGGGGATATCTGTCAGAAGTCCGGCCTGGAGTTCTTATCCCGCGTCCTCACGGAGATCGAGCCAGTTGCCATGGCAAACAACATTGTGCAGGCCATCGGGGAGACATGCGAAGAGATGGATATCACGTGTATGCAGATGCTGAGCGGTGCCGGCCACGACACCACGTCCATGTCAACTCTGGCGCCGGTGGGCATGATTTTCGTCCCCAGCGTAGAGGGCCTGAGCCACTGTCCCGAAGAGTTCACCCCCCTGGAGGATATTGTTTGCGGCGCACGGGTACTGGCCGGAACCGCGGCCGGATTGATCAATAATTTTACATAATGTTAATCTCCTGCTTGAAAGATAATTATTGAGAGGAGGATAGAGCTATGAATAGGAGCCGGCCTTGTATTCTTCTACTTTTATTCATCATTTCATGTTTATCTATTTTGTTGCCCGCAGGGCCCCAGGCCTCTCCGCTCAGGGCCGGCAGCACCTGGAACGCCCCGGAGGGAGAGGCGTGCATCGAATGCCACCGGACGGAAACCCCGGGCCTTGTGGAGCAGTGGCGGCTGGGCGCCATGGGGCAAGCCGGCGTAAATTGCTATGATTGCCACCGTGCCGGCAAAGGCGAGCCAGACGCCATGGAGCACGAGGGTTTCGTTATCTCGTTGCTGGTCACCCCTCTGGATTGCTCCCGGTGCCACGAAAAGGAGTTCAAAGAGCAGCAGCCCAGCCATCATGCTAAGGGCGGCCAGATATTAAACACGCTGGATAATTGGATGGGAGACATGTGGGGAGGCCCGGCAGCCGTAGCCGTGGGATGCCGGCAGTGCCACGGCTCAAAGATTGAGGTGCTCCCGGGAGGCAAGCTTGACCCGGCCACCTGGCCCAATACAGGGATCGGCAGGATCAACCCCGACGATAGTCTGGGAAGCTGCAGCGCCTGTCATACGCGGCACCGTTTCTCCAAGCGCCAGGCCAGAGAGCCCGAAACCTGCGGCAAATGCCATCTGGGCCCCGACCATCCACAGCGGGAAGTTTATGAAGAGTCCAAGCATGGCATCCTGTATTACGCCTTCAAGCATGAACTCAATATGGAACGCAATAAGTGGGTGGTGGGTGTGGATTACAGCGACGCGCCCACATGCGCAAGCTGTCATATGAGCGCCACCCCCAATCAGGATGTGACCCACGAGGTGGGCGAGCGGCTGAGCTGGAACCTCAGGGCTCCCATCTCAGTGAGGATGAAGGATTGGAAGCAGAAGCGGGCGAACATGGAGGACGTCTGCAAACAGTGCCATTCAGGATCATTTGTGTCTGGCTTCTATCGGCAATTTGACGGATTTGTGGAGCTATACAACACCAAGTTCGCCATCCCGGCAGCCGAGATCCGCAAAGAGCTCACCAAGAAAGGAAAGCTCAGTGCCGCACCCTTTGATGACCCTCTTGATTTGTATTACTGGGAACTGTGGCACCACGAGGGGCGCCGTGCCCGCCATGGGGCATCCATGTCGGGGCCTGACTATGCGTGGTGGCACGGCATGTACGACGTTGCCAAGAACTTTTACTTTCACTTCCTGCCCGAGGTCGAGAAAGTGGCCGGCAAAGAGTTGGCCCAGGAAATCCTGCAAAAGCACGTCTATTCCAAACCCGAACATAGTTGGCTCAAGGAGGGCATGACCAAGGAAGAATTGAAAAAGATCCGGCAGTATTACCAGAAGCGCTATGGGCAGTGAAGTGTAACCTTTTCATAGAATTAAGAAGTTCATTCTTCCCATTGCAGCGCCGATATGTAACCCTGGAGCCGTATCCAAAGAGTAACCAAAAAAACAAAGGAGTATAAAAGTATGCAGACGATTGACGGCTCACATAGAAAATGCAGATTTTTTCTCCGTATGGCAGGCTTAATTGTTATCGCCGCCGCTGTCATTGCCGGTGCAGCAGTTGGTGCTGCCGGAGAATCAACAAAAGTACTTGTATCCCCCAGGATAGACGAAAGGGAGCAAAACAGAAATCCCCAAGAATCCACTGGAGCAGTTCGTATAGCGCTTGAGTTAGATGATGTCATCGTCGGTTTCTTTACCGAGGTAAGCGGGCTAGGATCCGAGAGCGAGGTGGTGGAGCTACGGAGCGGCACTGAAAGCGCAGATGTCATCACGAAGATTCCCGGGAGAATCACCTGGAAGGACATTACGCTCAAGCGGGGATTGACCTCGGACCTGAGCATTTGGGAGTGGCGGAAAATGGTTGAAGACGGAAATTTCCCTTCTGCGCAGACGAATGGGGGGATACTCATTTTGGACAGCAATCACAATGAAATCGCTCGCTGGGAATTTGTCAGGGGCTGGCCGACAAAAGTCATCGGGTACTTATATAGTACTTGTGAGCAGTGCGGTACCGGCAAACCTGTGGAAGAACTGGTTATAACCCATGAAGGCATAAGGCGCGTAAGATAGGCGTTATGTGAACAGGACGGTTCAGGGTTCAATTGGGCTGTGAGCTGTCCATGTTTACTCCACTTTAGACATGGAGGTCGTGCCCGCCGTGGGGACCATCAGGATACCAGAGAGGGTATATTTCGCGGTCGAGTTTAATGGGCATACTCTGGTTGTCCCCAAGGTGATTTGCAAAGGATCGCTTCAGCCCGTTAGCAACAGCTTGTCCGACTTGTCGATCCGGAACATCCAACCTGATCGCCTGGATTTACATGCGATTCCACAGTGCAACCGCATGAAGGGTTCTTTCCGCTCAGAGCGGCGTTGATGACCGCACAGGCGCAGCCCACTCCGGCACTCACAGTAATTGCTTCTGTAGGGCAATTTCTGGCACAGGCCCCGCATTCCATGCAGGCATCGCGATTTTCGATCCGTGCCCTGCCGTTGGTAAGGCTCAGGACGGCATGAGGGCAGACAGACAGGCACATGCCGCAGCCCGCACATTTCTCCTGGTCCAGCATTAACGTAACCACATTTTTGAGATATATCAATTGACCCATCATTTGAACTCCCTATGCGATGAAGATAGATCCGAGCCAGATACTGAGGCCTGCAATGCCGGCTCCTATTTCCAGGGGCACTGCCCAGCGCATTTCCTTCTTTACCCCGGAGAGAGAGGTGTAGGTGGATGCGCCGGTGAAATTCATCCCAAGATACGCCGCTACGGCTGGTATCAGAAAAAACCAGGCCAGCAATTCTAACCGAGCGGCCATTGTAACCAGATCACCCCACCGAAACGCTGACAGGGTTGCGACGGCAATAACGCCCACGCTCATGCCCTTGAAGGAGAAGGCCCGACCCGGCAGCCACGGCAGCAATAAAGGAGTGAACACCGCGCCGGCAAAGAGAGCGATCATGATTCCTATCATACTATCAATACCATGGTTCAATGCGTTTGTCCAGAACCGTGCCGGTCCCCCCAGCCCCCCCAGGAAAAACATACAGAGAAAAATAATTGCGGCCCATTTTAAGGCGCTGACAAGCTCCACGGGTATCAATACCGCCCGTTCCCATGCCGTGAATGTTTTTCGTCTCATCTCAGGAGAAGCTTTAAGGCCTGCGTCCAGAAAGGCTGGCAGGTCTTTCGCCCGAATGGGCCCAAAAATGACTTTGAAACCGGAGAGAGTTTTGACCAAGTGTGCAGAAACTCCTGGACCGGCCAACTGGGGAAGGATCAATTCCCGATGAGACACAACGCGGGCCAGACCGCTTGATTCAATACGACCGACGAGCTCCCCCGTTCCAAATGTGCCTTTTCCCGCAGCACACCAGACATTGATCCCTTTCGTGTCCAGGACCAGAATCCATGCATCCCGGCCTGGAAGTGCCTCTCGAAGCTTGTCAAAGCTCAACTTATAATTGGCCGAAACCAGCACAGGGGCGTGTTCATCGGGCATTCCCATGGCATAGAGGCCCGGCTCGACGGTATAGTGCATGCGTCCCACGTTCCAGCGGGCCTTGAATGCCCCCCAGTGGTCGGCCAACACTAAGGAAGAGGATACCCTGGGCACCTCTCCTGCCGGAGTTTGGACAGATCCAACTACAAAGGGCTGCTCAAGGCTGGGAAGGCTCACCTGAGCCTGTCCGTCCGGCGCTCAGAGATTGACGGCAGTGGATATTTGTGACGCTGTTCCGTTGAGGCAATCACCCACTTGAAGTGTTTTGCCTTTGGGCTTGGCTGATTTGTATTTTATTTCATCCATGTTCGAACGTTACATGAGGGAATAAAAATATTCAAGCCAATTAATGTAGGGGGGTGAGAAATCTGCATATAAATACTTAAAGCTATTTGCGGACAATAAACAGCCTTTTTCGGTTGAGGATGACCCGATTGCATTCCTCAAGACTCTGTCGTGGGCCGGGGCAAAAGGCCCGCTCCCTCGACGATTTCACGCACCTTCTCCTCCCATTCGATGGCCATAATGTGGACGCCGTGCACTCCCTTCATCTCGCGCAGGCGCTGGATGGACTCGACGCAGATTTTAATACCTTCTTCCTGGCGATTTTCCTTGGGCACGGCCTTGAGCCTGTCGATCAACTCGTCCGGGACGTCCATCCCCGGCACTTTGTTCTTCATGTAATTTGCCATACCAACGGATTTAAAAGGAGTGACGCCTGCCAGGATGTGCACCTTCTCGTCCAGTCCCCGATCACGCACCATTTCCATCCACTTTTCGAACTTGTCCATGTTGTAAATGCACTGGGTCTGGACGAAGTCCACGCCGGCCGCGGCCTTTTTCGCCAGGCGGACAACGCGGAACTCGAACGGGTCTGCAAATGGGTTGGCCGCGGCTCCGATGAATATCTGCGGCTGACCCTTGATGGGATCACCGCCCAGGAATGTTCCCTCGTCCCGCATTTGTTTAAAGGTCTGGATGAGCTGAATGGAGTCGAGATCGTAGACATTTTTGGCTTGCGGATTGTCGCCGAAGCACTGGTGATCCCCGGAAAGGCACAGGACGTTATTGATGCCAAGGGCCGCTGCACCCAGGATATCGCTCTGGAGCGCGATGCGGTTCCGATCGCGGCACACCATCTGGAGGATGGGCTCCAGCCCCATCTGTTTCAGCAATGCGCAAGAGGCCATGCTGGACATCCGCACCACAGACGTCTGGTTGTCGGTGACGTTGATGGCGTCCACTACGTCCTTCAGAAGTTCCGCCTTCTTTTTGATGATTTCAGGGTCCGAGCCTCGGGGTGGCCCACATTCGGAAGTAACGACGAACTGACCTTTTTCCAGTAACATCTCCAGGCGGCTGGCGGATTTCATAATCTCAAGTCCTCCCTTACCACTTTTCTCGGTCCTCCATCTCTGCTGGTCCGCCAATCTTTTACCGGCAGCACTTCTTCTAGCTTGTCGAGCTGCCCCAAATCCTTGAGGCGGTCATAGATAAGCTGCCAGCCGCAGTCAATATCCGAGTTGACCTCACACTTTCCAGAGGAGGACCCCCCGCAGGGCCCATTGAGCAGGCTCTTGGAGCACCGGGCAACGGGGCAAATGCCGCCCGTACGGTCCAGAATGCAGGTGCCGCATGCCTGGCACCGCTCGGTCCAGACTCCTTGTTCTTCGGTCACCCCCAGGAAAGTGGTGTTTACAGCGGGCATAACGGGGATACTGCGGTATTTTTCAGCAACGAATTGAACTCCCGCCCCGCATGCCATACTCAGGATCGCCTCGTATTCGCCCACGGAATCGGCAATTTGTTCTATATATTCGTGATCGCATTGGCGCTCCAGGGTGTGCTCCCGGATCTCGATTTCCATATTCCGAGTTTTCCTGGAAATGGTCAACTCTGAAGCCAGGATGCCCACTTCTTTTTCTCCTCCCGCCGAGCACACCGTCACGCACTCCTTGCAGCCAAGGATGATCAGTTTCCTGTATGGCTCAATCATCGCCTCTATCTCTTCAATGGGCTTTCTCGATGCCACAATCATAAGTTATCTCCCTTCAGCAGCCCACCATCCATGCGGAAGGGCTGACGCGGTAATTTATTTTTTTTCGGCTTCAGGTTTGTCTGCGCCGTTTGTCTCCCTACCCGATCCCGTCCGGATTGGACTGGGTCCCAGGCGAGTGATACGCTCGGTCATCTCCTGTGCAAACTGGACAAAGCGGGGCGCCTGGGATGCGGAGAGGTTGAACATTTCCACTCGTTCCCCGCTGACACCTACCTCCTGAAGAAGCTCCTTGACGCGCAGGACCCGTTTTTTGGCCCGGAGGTTGCCCTTGAGATAATGGCATTCACCCTCCATACAGCCCACCACATAAACGCCGTCCGCTCCGTTTTCCATCGCTTTGAGAATGTGGATGACATCCACTTTTCCCGTGCACGGGACCTTAATGATTTTAATGTCGGAAGGGTAACTCATTCTCATCGAACCTGCCAGGTCCGCCGCTGAGTATCCTCAGAAGCTGCAGCAGAAAGCGATGATTTTCGGTTGGAACTGCTCGTTCATCAGGCCACCTCCTCCAATATGGCCGCGCATTTTCGAATAATTTGTACATCGGTGTAATGTTGAAGCTCTATAGCCTTGCCCGGGCACTCGGCCACGCAGGTACCGCAACCCTGGCACTTGGCCATTTCGATCTCAGCCTTCCCTCGCTCGTTGATAACAGGCACGTTATATGCGCATGCGCGAACGCATGTCAGGCATGCCGCGCACAAATCCTCGTTCACCACGGCCACCACCCCGCCAACCTGCATTTCTTCCTTTGACAGGATGGTGCTTGCCCGGCTCGCGGCCGCGGCGGCCTGAGCGATGGACTCACCGATGAGCTTGGGAGAGTGGGCCATTCCGCACAGATATATTCCATCGGTGGAGAAGTCCACGGGTCTGAGCTTCATGTGCGCTTCGAGGAAAAACTCCTCGCTGGTGCGCGAGACCTTCAACATGGTCGCCAGTTCCTCGTTTTCCGCGGGCACAATGCCCGCGGAGAGGACCAGTAGGTCCGGCTGGAGCTGAATTGTCCTCATCAAGGACAGATCGGTTAGGGTAACGGCGATTTTTCCCTGTTCAAGCTCCACTTGAGGTTTATCCTCAGGCTCGTAACGGATGAAAAGTACCCCTTCCTTGCGGGCCTTTGTGTAATATTCTTCCATGAGACCGTAGGTCCTCAGATCCCGGTACAGGACTATTACCTGGGCATCCGGGTTCAACTCCTTGATTTTTAAAGCGTTCTTTACGGCCTCCTGGCAGCAGATCCGGCTGCAGGAGGGATGACCGGACTCCCTGGAGCCCACGCACTGGATCATGACGATCCGCCTTGCGGCGGTGATCTCCTCGGGCTGGGTTGCGATCTTCTCCTCCAGTTCCAGTTGAGTGATAATCCGGGGATCTTCGCCATAGTGAAACTCACCGGGTTTCATTTCCTCGCCGCCGGTGGCAACGATGACAACGCCATGCTCAATTTTGCGGGTAACCGCTCCGGGGGCGATCATGATCTCGGTGGTGAAATTGCCCTTATAACCCGAGAAATCGACCACCGTGGCATTGGCGAACACCTGGATCAATCGATGGTTACGGACACGCTCCTCCATTTTCCGCAAATAGGCTCTGACGTCATGCCCCTGTAGTGTGGTGTGCACACGGTGAAGATTGCCTCCAAGAAACCCTTCCTTTTCTATCAGCGAGACATCGAAGCCCTGGTCGGCCAGGTTCAGAGCCGCGGTCATGCCGGCCAGTCCGCCGCCGATGACGAGTCCTCTGGTCTTCACAGGACGCGGCAGTTCGTGAAGGGGCCTTATGAGTGCTGCATTGGCCACTGCGCCCTTAACCAGGTCCTTGGCTTTCTGGGTGGCCCGTTCTTTATCTTGCATGTGTACCCAGGAACACTGGTCGCGGATATTGGCCATCTCAAAGAGGTACTTGTTGAGCCCTGCTTCACGTATAGTTTCCTGGAATAAGGGCTCATGGGTCCGTGGGGAGCAACTGGCAACAATCACCCTGTTGAGGCGGTGCTCCTCTATGAGATTCTTGATTTTTTCCTGGGTGTCCTGGGAGCACGTGTAAAGGTTGTGGTCGGCCACAACCACATGGGGGAGCCTGGAGGCGAACTCAGCGACCTCAGGTACGTTGACCACCCCACCGATGTTAATGCCGCAATTGCATACGAAAACCCCGATGCGCGGCTCCTCTCCCTCCACCTGGGATTCAGCCGGATATTCCTTTCGCGTGGTCAGGGTGCCCCGGGCGGGGGCGATCACCTTTGCCGCATAAGCAGCAGCTCCGCTGGCCTGTGCCACTGTCTCGGGAATATCCTTGGGACCCTGCCAGACGCCCGCGACGAACACACCAGGTCGGGATGTCCCCACGGGGTTAAACTGGTCGGTCTTGCAAAAACCGTAGCGGTCAAGATCGACATCAAGCTTCTCTGCCAGCTCGCGAGTCCCAGGCGATGGCACCATACCCACAGAGAGAACCACCAGGTCGAATTCTTCCTCCCGAATGTTTCCCTGCTCGTCCACATAGGTAATCAGGAGGTTCCTCGATCTTGGCCGCTCGACCACTTTGGATATCATGCTGCGAATATATCGCACGCTATACTCATTCTTGGCCCTTTCGTAATATGAGTCGAATTCTTTGCCGTGCGCCCGAATGTCCATATAAAAAACGGTGGGTTCAATGTTGGCGTCGTGTTCTCTGGCGATAATGGCCTCCTTGGTTGCATACATACAGCAGGCCGCGGAGCAATATTCGTTGCCCTGTTCCTTGTCTCGGGAGCCGACGCACTGGATCCAGGCCACCTTCCTGGGATGGCTCCGGTCGGAAGGCCGCCGAACCTCACCCTGGAAGGGACCGGAGGCGCTCAGTATCCGCTCGAACTCCAGGCTGGTTATAACATTGGGGTATCGACCGTAGCCATACTCTCCTTTTAGTTCGGGGTTAAGCTGGTTGAATCCCGGGCTGAGGATGACAGATCCCACCTCCATCTCCACCATCTGATCCTGAAGGTTGTGGTTGACGGCCTCAGCCTTACAGGTAACTTCGCATTGCATGCATTCTGAGCATATACCGCAACTCAAGCAGCGCAAGGCCTCCGTGACGGCCTGCTCCTGGTTGAAGCTCAGCTCCATTTCCTCAAAGTTGTGGATTCTATCTCGGACAGGAAGAGTGGGGACAATGGTCCTAGGCTTTTTGGGCTCTCTGGGTGGTATGGGTCGCCATGTATCTCCCTTAGGGACTTTCTCCCGCCCCTCACGCAGATCCTCGCCCCGGAAAAATCGGTCGATAGAAATGGCAACCTCACGACCATGGGCAATGGACTGGACAACTGATGCAGGGCCGCTCACAACGTCTCCGCCCGCAAAGACATTAGGCACTGATGTTTGGAAAGTAACGGGATCTGATGGAATGCCTCGAACACCATCCAGGTTCAGCGCCTTGCGGGCGAACTCGGTGTCCGACTGCTGGCCGATGGCCACGATGATGGTATCAGCTTCTAGTGTGTTGAGACGGGACTCGTCGAACTTAGGACTGAACCGTCCCTGCTCATCAAACACGGAAACGCACCATTTCATCTCAAGGCCTGTTACGCGCCCGTTTTCCGAAAGAAATCGTCTGGGACCCAGGGAGCACATGAGATTCACGCCCTCTTCCAGGACGTCCTGGATGGCGTCCTCGAAAGCGGGCATCTCTTCCCGTTTTTCCAGGCACGCCATGCTTACTTCCCGCGCTCCCAACCGCAAAGATGCCTGTGCCACGTCAACAGCTACGTTCCCGCCCCCGATGACCAGCACCCGGTGTCCGACCGAGGGCCGCTCGCCGGCATTCACGCGGCGAAGGAAATCAAGACCGTGAAGAACGCCCGAGAGATCTTCCCCATCCATTCTGAGGCGGGCGCTGAGCTGGGCACCGATGGCGAGGAACACCGCATCGTGATCCTTCTGAATCCGATCCAGTTCTATATCTTTGCCCACTGTGGCGTTCAGGTGAACATTCACACCCATCCGATTGATAACCTGCACCTCATCGTCCAGGACATCGCGCGGCAAGCGAAACTCAGGAATACCCGTTCGCATGGTTCCTCCCAGTGCAGGGCCCGATTCGAACAGGGTAACGGCATATCCCATTCTCCTAAGTTCAATGGCGGCCGTCATGCCTGCGGGGCCGCCTCCGACTATGGCCACGTTTTTGCCCTGATCCGGGCCGGGGGCGATGTCCCATGGCTCGATCTCCGGCAGGTCGCACACGAAGCGCTTCAGCGCACGGATGGCCACCGGTTCCTCAACCTCATCGCGTCGGCACTGAGCCTCGCAGGGCCTCGAGCAGATGCGTCCCAGCGTGCGGGGGAAGGGCAGTTTCTCCCGGATCAGTTCAACTGCCTCCGGGTATTTCCCCCGGGCGATCAACGCCACATACCCCTGGATGTTCGTTCCGGCGGGGCAGGAGTTGACGCAGGGGGGACGGTCCATCTTGTTAATGGTGAAGACGTTGGGAAAGGCCTGCGGATAGGGCCGATAAATGGCCTTGCGTTCACTGAGGCCCATATCGAACTCGCTGGGCACCTGGACAGGACACACCTCCACGCACTCTCCACATCCAGTGCACTTTGCCTCGTCTATGAAACGTGAGCGCTTTTTCAAGCGGACTTTGAAATGCCCCGGCTCCCCTTCGATCTTTTCAATATCTGAATAGGCGATGATATTGATATTGAGATGACGGCCGCACTCCACCAGCTTAGGAGATATGATGCACATGGCGCAGTCGTTGGTGGGGAACGTCTTGTCCAACTGCGCCATTACGCCTCCAATGACCGGGCTCTTTTCCACAAGGTGGACATAAAAACCTGCCTCAGCCAGATCGAGCGAGGCCTGGATGCCTGCAATGCCCGCACCCACCACCATGACTGAACCCGAAGGCTCTTTTACTGCCGATTTTCCTTCTCCATTGGTAGGGTTGGTTTTTTGATCGATATTCTTCTCTTTCATGGTAAAAACCACCTGTTTTCGCTGATTGAAAAATATTCCTGTTTACCTGGGCAGGTTATATAAGATTTTTGTTAGCTAAAAGGCGCCTGGGATCTACGATATGCTTTTTCAGCCATTGACCGGCCCGGGGATTACCCATGGCCACGCCCAAAAGTTCAGTAAAATAAAAAATAGGAACATGAAATTCCTCACCTATTTGTTGAGATATTTCCTCCTGTCGGGTATCCAGGTTGGCATGGCACATGGGACACCCCACCACCACAGCCTCTGCGCCTGCCTCCCTGACCATGGAAAGGAGTTTCCCGGAGAGCTGTACTACGAGATCCGGCCGGGAGATGGCGAGGCTTCCCCCGCAGCATTCGGTTTTGTAAGGCCAATCGATGATCTCAGCGCCGGTAATCTCCATGAGCCGGTCCATGTCAGTGGGGTTCTCAAAATCGCTGTAGCCGGTAACATCCGGCGGACGTACGGTCAGACAGCCGTAATAGCTTACAAGTCGCAGGCCGGCGAGAGGTTTTCGGATTTTCTTTTTAATTATTTCTACCGGTTCATCCTGGCCAAGGATGTCCACAGCGTGCCTGATAGGTACTTTACCGGCGTATGAAATTTCCATATCCGGAGCTTTGCCATCCTTGATCCGCTTCTCAGCCCACCGAAGCCGACTGAAACAGGCCACGCAGGGGACAAGAAGGTCTTCCGGGTGTTTTTGGGCGATGGCAAGGGTTCTTGCCGGAAGTGCCACTGAGAGCTTCTCGTTGGTGCAGTGGGCCGATGAGGCGCCGCAGCAGTTCCAATCATCCAGCTCCCGCAGCTCAATGCCCATCTCACCACAAACAGCACGAAGGGACTGATCGTATTCGCTAGCGGTGCTCTCCAGAGAACACCCCGGATAATAAGAGACTATCATTTTGACTCCCTATTGCTCGCTGCCTGAAACATTCGGCGTACCTCGCCGAGGCGACGAATCTTATGGGGCAACAATTTGATCTTGCCCTTGAGGAACATCTTTGCCCCTAATTTCATATCCTGCATGAAGGTTCCCGTCCTGAACTTGTAGCGGGCAAGCATACCCAGTTCGTAGACACGGCCTGTTTTTTTAACAGAAGAAAGGAAGGCCGAGTGGAACTCCGGGACGTTTTTCTCGCCGGGTGGAAACCCCTCAGCAAGGGAGATCTGACGAAGGACATCCATGATGTGGGCGATGTCGATGCCATTCGGGCAGCGTACGCTGCACGTATAACATGAGGCGCAGATCCAGATAGTTTGTGAGGACAAAACGGTTTCTTTGATTCCATATTGGACCATCCGGATTATTTGGTGCGGGAGTATGTCCATGGCGGATGCCACCGGACATCCGGCAGAGCACTTGACACACTGGTAGCATTCTGCCAGCGATTGCCCGCTCAAGAGCCCGATATGCCGGGCGAAAGATTCGTCAAGATTGATGATGCTTTTGTCGGTTTGAAGTCCAGATGCTTCCAATTTCTCCACCGCCTTCTCTGTGCGCAAAATTACCCCCACTTTCAGCCTCCCGTTGTTAAAATCCGTGAACGAGCCTGCCCAACTCAGGAAGAGCCGATGTTATACCCTTGCTGCATTGAGTACCAAGGGAATTTTTTTCTCCCAGCCGAAGCTACGAATGTGGACCCCGCGGCAGAGAGCCTTCAGATCTCGAATTATCTCGGCGGCAATATCGAGACCCGCACGGGTCCTATCAGGGGAGTTTTTGAGGCCATCGATAATGGCTTCTGGAATGGATACGTCGTCCATGAACTTGTTCATATATTTCGCCATACTGACCGATTTGAGTATCACAACCTCCGCCATGATGGGGATATGGAACCGTTCAGCGCGCTTCATAAATTTTTCGAAACGACTCATGTCAAAAACGGCCGTAGTCAGGAAAAAATCAGCACCCAGCCGGATCATTTTCTCCATGTCCTGGATTTCCAGGTCAAGCGCAGGCTCTTTGCCTGAGATGTTAACCACTGCTCCGGTGCAGAAGCGGGGAGCACCCTGGAGATCTCCCCCGGCCATGTCGAAACCCTCCTGGAGTTTCTGAATGGCGGTCAAGAGATGGAAGCGGTCCAGATCGAAGACCGGTTTGGACTCGTGGTGGTCGCCCAAGGTGGGATCTTCGCCGGATCTTACTATAACGTTCTCGATACCCAGCGCTGATGCACTAAGCAGTTCGGACTGCAAGGCAAGCCGGTTTTTGTTGCTGCAATTCACCTCGAAGATTGAAGTGAATCCCATGTCGCCGATAATCCTGCAGGCGGCCAGGGACCCCAGCGTCATGACGGCACCGGGCAGTTCCGGTACATAGATGGCGTCCACTCGTCCTTTGATACTTTTGGCGTTATCGATGAGTTCGGTGGTATCCACACCTTTTGGAGGCTGGAGTTCGCAGATCAAAACGAACTTGGAAGAATCCAAAAGTTTTTTAAAATTCATTCCGCACCTTCCTGTTAGAAAGCATCGCACGGCAAAGCCGCCGGGAAGAATATACTACCATATCAATAGAGGATTCAAAAGGTTCCCCGAATTGGTGCCGAACGTTCTCACTCAAGCATTTCACTAACCCGTTTAATGATCTCCTTGGGGTTGACGGGCTTTTCCAAAAAGTCTTCAGCCTCTAAGCTGAGTCCCATGCTTTTGGCATATCGACTGTTGGATAAGTGCTCCCTGATTCCTGTAAGGATCAAAATAGGAATGTGTTCTGTTTCCGAACTGGCTTTAAGCTCTTTACAGGTGACAAAGCCGTCCTTTTCGGGCATCATGATATCGAGTACGATGGCATCGGGCTTTTCATCCCTTGCTTTCTCCAGGCCCACAGCGCCGTTATAAGCGCTTATCACCGCGAAGTCCGCACTTTCCAGAGCCATGGTGATCATCTCGACAACATCCGGCTCGTCGTCAATCACCAAGATCTTTTTTGGTCTCTCCAAAGAAATACCTCCCGACCCTAGATATATTCAAGCATCACGCTCCGATGCTCTGGTGGACTTCAACAGTGTCATGAACCTTGCGTATAAGCCTTGGCAAGGTGAAAACAAAATCCGCCCATTCTCCTTCCTCGGACTCCGCCCAGATCTCGCCGCCGTGTCTCCTGATGATCTCACGGGTGTTATACAGCCCCATACCGGCTCCCTTTACCTTTTTCTTTATGGATTCGACGCGGCTGAACTTCTCAAAAATCCAGGACAACCGATCTCTGGGAACGCCAGTGCCGTCGTTTTTTACATGGAGCTTGTAGTGGTCTTCTTCAATCTTGCACCCCATAAATATTTTCCCATTGGGTTTCCCGTAGCGCACCGCATTGGAGATGAGGTTGGAGTAAACTATCCGGAGGAGTAAAGGGTCTGCGTAAATACCTACATCGCGGAATTCATCTTCGTTTTCTATGATAACCTGCATTCCCATCTGGGTTAGTTTGGCAGTGTAATCATCAATGATGGGCGCCACAACCTCCTCGAAAAGGTTGCACGAGGATTTGCGAACTTCAATCTCGCCGCTTTCCAGTTTGGCCAATTCTAGGTATTTGTGACTCATATTTATAAGCATATTTGTATTTCTTGTCATCAAGAATATGGCCCGTTTTTGCTTTTCGGGAGGAAGGGCCTCTTCCGCCATCATGTTCAAGAATCCTTTGATTACTCCCAGAGGTTGGATCAACTCGTGGGTGGCGAATCCCAACAGTTCCATATATCGAACATTTAACTCCTTGAGCTGTTCCTCGAAACGCTTTTTCTCGGTGATGTCAACTATCAGACCCTGGTATCCTATGACTTTTCCTGATTTGTCAGTGTTGGTATGGCCCGTGAGGAGAACCGTGATCTTTTCCCCGTTTTTCTTTTTGAAGACCAATTCCAGATCTTTCACGAACCCGTCTTTTTCCATCTGTTGCTGGAAAGCTTCCCGATCTTTCGGAGATTCGTACAGATCTCTGGCAAGGTCAATGCGGAAGAGTTCCTCTTTGCTCCCGTAGCCCAGCATATCCAACAGGGCCTGGTTGCAGTCCAGGAACTTTCCTTCACGACTGCTGATGTAAACCCCGTGACGCACCCGCTCAAACAGTGTTCGGAACTTCTCTTCCGATTCGCGCAGCTTTTCTTCGTACTTCTTTTTCTCAGTGATATCAACATTCAGGCCTTCATAATTTATTACATTTCCATGGATATCCTTTTTAACATGGCCTGTGAGCAAGATGTTTATTTTCGTGCCGTTTTTTTTCTTGAACTTCACTTCCATATCTTTTACAAAGCCTTCTCGTTCGACTGCTTGCTTGAAATCTTCGCGCTGTCTCGGGTCCACGTATAAGTCTGTAGCAAGGTCGATTTGACACAGTTCTTCTTTGCTGTCATAGCCCAACATGTCCACCAGTGCCTGATTACAATCCAGGAACTTCCCCCCTGGACTGCTGATAAATATGCCATGAGGTACACGCTCGAAGAGGGTACGGTATTTTTCTTCCGATTCTTTTAGTTTTAGTTGAAATTTTTTACGTTCACTAATGTCCCGAACATAAGCGTAGGTCTTGATTTGCCCATCATCGGTCTTGGACAAAGTGATGCATACCTCGGCGTCTAATCGCCCGTCGTTAACCTTGATGATTTCCATCTCAGTGCAAACCCGCCGATTCTCATCCTTCCCCAGTTCGATATGCATGTTGGCGAGAAATTTCTGATCTTCTTCGCTCAAAAGTGCTTTGAAATTCATGCCAATGAGCTTGTTTCGCGGATAACCCGTCAACTCCGACGCCATGGTGTTTACAAACTCGATCCGATAGTTCTCGTCAAATACGAAAATGCCGTCGTCTCCCATCTCGGAAATTTTCTGCAACTTACGCGTTGCCTCGCGGATTTCCCGCTCCATCCGTTTCCGCTCCGAGATGTCCCTGAGAAATGCATAGATTTTTGTTTCGCCTTTTGTGTCCCGGGTATACGTAATACAAATCTCTGCATCTTTGATGGTGCCATCGGAGGTGATAATCTCAAGTTCGCAGCAGTATCGCAAATCGCCGCCGAGTTGTCTTTTGTCGAACATTTGCCTCATGAAGCGCTTGTTCTCTTCATTGAAGAGGCGCATGAAGTCCATCCCGATAAGCTCTGACATGGGAAAACCCGTGGCCAATGAGGCGATCTGGTTGGCAAACTCCACTCTGTAATCCTGGTTCAAGACTACGATGCCATCGTTACCAGAATTCACCATGGTCCGGAACTTCTCTTCAAGTTCCCTGTATTGTTCTTCGAGTTTTCCTGGATCCATCAAGACTCCCTGGGGTTGCCGGAATTGTGAAGACTGTGAAGACGTCGAATGCCCCGCAGGCCTGCTGGACAGGTTCTTGTAAAGCTGTTCTTGAAAAAAATTCAATTGAATGAATTCATCGGCCCTGATGGGCATGTTAAAAACGATTGGAAAGACTCGGTAAATGATGCCGAGGATTAAACCGTTCGCCCAAAGGAATTACCCCGACTGCCCACAACACATTGATCGTTGTCTGTTCTCGTTCTTTGGTTCACGTGTCTCCTGCGCCACATGTAACAACGAGCTGGCAATATCACTGAAATTTATTTTTACATTATGTACCATTTTCCAGTGCTGTTGTCAATAATTTATCTCGACTCACAGCCACCGATATGCCGGGTCGCCGAAAATCCAATGACCAGCGGCCGACACTCCTCTCACGCATCTATTACTCTCGATCACCATGAGGAGCACTGCCCCTTCAAAGAAATCATCAATTGTATCCTCAGGGGATCATGAAGATGTTTTCCCTGGCAAGCGGAACGGTCCGGGTTTGTATATCTACAATATTTCTTTGAGCCGTTTGACCATCTCATCGGGCTCAACGGGCTTTTCGAGGAAATCATCCGCCTCCAGGCTCAGTCCCATGTTGCGGGCATATCTGGTGCTGGAAATCTTTTCACCCAGGCCTGTGAGGATCAGGATAGGGATGTTCTCAGTGTCGGGGTCATTTTTCAGTTCCTTGCAGGCCGTGAAGCCGTCCATCTCGGGCATCATGATGTCCAGAACAATGCCTTCAGGTTTCTCTTTCCTGGCTTTATCCACCCCTTCTCGGCCGTTGTCAGCCACAATCACTTCATAGCCTGCCCCTTCCAATGCCACCTTGATCATTTCCTGTACATCGGGCTCATCATCTACCACCAGTATTTTTGCCATTGCCTCGCCTCCTGTATCTCAAAAATTCTACTAATCAATGGAAAACTTGTATCTGTTTGATTTATGATTTATTGTATACTCTGAATATCTCAAAGTGTCAATTACCTATTAAGCCCTCTCCATGTCAGGGTAAACTATTGTAACTTCCTGGAGTTTAAGAAGAAAATCTACTTTTTGATGCCTTATGCTCCAAACTTTCCGGGAATCATGAGCACCAATGAGAGCTAAAATTACATCTTTAACTTTAACAAGAAATTACACTTAGTTTTCTACGGGGAGGAATCTAACAAGATTTTTTCCGCATTATTGATGGAGTAAAGCAAAACCACCGTGATACCTTGCGGCTTTTTCTGGGGAGAGTTCATTAAACCCCGATGTCAAAGTATATTGAACTCGAGAAAAAATGGTGATGTCCCACAATAAAGACTTCCTTGATTCGGCCTTTAACAACCCGGAGCAAGCGGACGAACATTTCATGTCTCTGGCCCTTGAACAGGGGCGCAGGGCTTTTCAACATCAGGAGGTTCCCGTTGGATCGGTGGTGGTGGACTGGGATGGAGATTATCCCCGGGTGCTGGCAGAGGCCCACAACCGTAGAGCAATTGACGGGGATCCCACCGCACATGCCGAGATTCTTGCAATTCGTGAGGCATCCCGCAAGAAAGGGGACTGGAGGCTCACCGGAACAACGCTTTACGTCACAATAGAGCCGTGTCCCATGTGCATGGGGGCAATCTTGCTCGCAAGAATAGATCGGGTAGTCTTCGGCTGTGGGGACCCTAAAGGAGGGGCCGCCGGTTCGGTCTACGATCTTTCTGACGACCCTAGGCTGAACCATCGCGTGGCGCTTACCCGGGGTGTGCGAGAGCAGGAATGCCGCCGGATTATGCAAGATTTTTTCTCTTGCTTGCGCCGTGAACATTCGGAACGTGATTTTATCCTAAAATCCTGGCGAGAAGAGGAAAAATAAATGACACCGCGCAGAGGGTTCTTTGGAAAATATTTGGTAATGATTGTGGGGTTTTCTCTGGGGGACCTTTTCTGGTCGGAGGATTTTGGACCCCGACTTTACGCTTCTGCCAGGCGCATACTCCCAGAGGATTTCCCCGTTCAGAAAATGATTCACCTTAACCCGAGGACTCTGGATATTCAAAACCTGAAGGTCATGCCTCTGTAGAGCTTTGGCACCATATGGCAACGACTGGGTAAAATGTGTTCAGGAGCTTTTATAAGCGCCGGTTAACGGTGGAATAGCCTTCAGTGGTTAATATGTAATTTAATACATTAGTTTTTTTCATTATACAGTTAAAAATATTGATCTTTACTTATCAATTTCTTTTGTCAATCCGGATGACTGGCCCTTATTGCAATTTGTGTGGAATATAGTTCCGGAAGAGCCTATAAAGACGAGAGTTGACCGTATTTGGCGTACCGGTATCTACCACTCCCGGTTTTTGATTACATAGATGTCGACTATTTCATGATTTATGAAAATCCCGGCAGTCCTTGACATCGGGTAAATGGCTGCTATAATTATGTGTGGAGAGATGGCCGAGCGGTTGAAGGCGGTTGACTCGAAATCAACTGTGCGACTCTTTCGCACCGGGGGTTCGAATCCCTCTCTCTCCGCCAACAGTGCGAGAGGCGTTTTTTATCTCCATAAAATTAAGAGTATAAACCCAAAGGAAACTGGAAGATGGTCGTGCGACCGCGGTTATTCGCCAGGAGTGTACCGAGGGTTCGAATCCCTCTCTCTCCGCCATTTTGTGTTGCATGATGATCCGATATCAGTGATATCTTTTTGACCCCCGAACGCCCTCCTGAATAGCTTGTGTCCTTAAGATCCGGTTACGGACGATTACCCTTTAACGCCCATAGAATCGATGTCTTAATCCAGCTTTACACTGGCAGTACTCTCCTTGCTTTCAACCGTAAAGATACAAGATGGCATTAATGCACAGAGAATCGGTATTGAGAAACGCTGGATTTAAAAATGTATAATATAGATCTGATATTGGGATATCTGAAAGAAATTGTGCGGTAGGACAGTTTTGGGATGCAGAACCTGGGGTGGTAACACGCCATTTCCACTATTTTATAATGGACGTAAGGAGTAACCTTCTTTTTGCTTTATCTCATATATTCGGCAAAGCTAAAAAGGGACACAGCGTCTTGTGTGCCCCTTTATTCCATCCTTGGTGGAGCTGAGGGGGATCGAACCCCTGACCTCATGAATGCCATTCATGCGCTCTCCCAGTTGAGCTACAGCCCCTCAATCGTGAATTAGGTACCAGATAACCGCGGGATTGTCAAGCTCTTTTCGTTTTTACCTCAGAGCCTTTTGCTGTTATTGTAAGGTCTCATAGTTTCCGAGAAGATGACTTGATCCTGTCCTTTGGTCCACCCAGAACTCCCAGGAGGGATCCTGGTAGGTCGGTGGGATCGAAGGGCTCGGCGCCTGCGTTCAGCAGGTGCCGGAGGGATGAATCCGACCCTCTCTCGGTTGCCGTCAGGACGCGGCGGCCGAGACGAAGAAAGCGGCGGCTTTCTCGGTCAATTTTTCCGCCCGGTCGAAGCTCCACTGCCACCACCACGTCGCTGAGGGCAAAAATCAGTTGGTCTCGCCGGGCGCTTTTGTGTCCGATCCAGGCGTCATGAGGGCGGAAAACGGAAAGTTCCAGATCGCTGCTTTTTGGGCTCCACTGTGAATCGGCGCGTTCGGCCAGTATTCCACGGTCCCATACCACTATGACTGGTCGCGCGGACTCCAGGCCGGCCTGGTAAGAAAGGTTATATACGCTCCTGTAACGGCTTGTCACCAGCGTGTACCCCGCGGCAATAAGAGTGCGTGCAGCTGCCAGAGCGTAGCTCAGCCCCTCAGGGGAGATGCCGGTCGAACCGACCACGGCAGCCGTTGGGCGCGACAGCAGCGTTTCGTCCCCTCGAAGATAAAGGAGAGGCGGAGGAATCTCCAGAGTGGATAAGAATCGCTCAGGATAATCCGTATCCCAAGGTGTTAGGATTTTAATATCCCGCAAGCCGAGCTCTTCGAAAAGCTGCAGTGCCTGCTGATGGATCAGATGCCGACCATGGAAAAGATAATCCACGGATCGGCGACGGAGGCCGTACTTCTGTTCGTATGCGTCCTGGCTTTGCCGGAAAAAGTTTTCAAGGGCAGCGCCTTCCTGTATAGATGACTGGAGGATCCGGAAAATAGCCCTCTCCCCCAAATAAGGCACACAATGCATCATGAGACATGAGATCGGATCCACAACCGTCTCCGGGAACAAAATCAAAGCTTTAGATCATCGACATAGCCAGTCTCGTAGCCGCCGGCCCATCCCCTGAAAAGATGCATGCGTCTGTTCAGCAACTGCCTGAGGTGGCTGCAATCGTGTAAAAACCAGGCAACGATTTGGTTTCCCAGACTCACCTCGCCGAATCGTGAGTGGAGACACACTCTGTTCCAGTCCTCAAGCCTTATCTGCGGGATGATCGTCAGGCTTTCCGCTCGCTCGTTTCGAAACTCAGCCATTGCCTCGGCAAAGGTGCGCTGATCGTACTTGTTCTTTTCAGCCAGCGCATCGGGATCCAGAGGGGGGATGGGAGCACGGTCCTTTTCCATCATCAATTGGATTCGCTCACGCATAACCAGCCGATCCACATCTGCCAGATGACAGACCAACTCCACCATGCACCATTGATTCGCCGCCGGGCGAAGGTGAATCTCTTCTTCCGAAAGACCCATCGCAACAGACTCGACAATATCCGGGGTCTGCGCTGTAAAAGCCATGATCTTGGAGCGAATCTCTTCCGCTTTCTCACCAGAGAACTGAACTAATTCACTCATTTTCTCCTCACACCTTTAAGCTATGAATGCTGGTTAAATGGAATCATTGCCTGATGAAGAAAGTCATCAGATAGAAAACTGTTCAAATTACATTATTTAGCACATACTTGAGGGGAATCCAATAAAAATAATGCCTACAAGTGTATTCTTGATTTAACCCAGATTTTACATCAGAATATCCATGACCCGCGCTGACAACAAAACATGAAAAGAAGAAAAATTTTTAACAGGATAACAAGAAACAAAATCCGGATTATCTCGTCAAAAAATTATAGTATTATCAGGGTAAATCAGCAATCAATTGGTAATATGTAATTGCTCAAGAACACCAGAGGCCCTAACCAAGCTATCAAAGATAGTGTTGAACCTTAACAACCACCGCGATGCGGTTTAGTTCAACACAATTTATGAAATAGGCCACTAAGCCTTCGGTAATTGAAATATCACACAACATCTTGTATATCTATTATAAATAGATACACTTTGTTGTATTTTTTTCTTGTATTTTAGAAAACCTTTTGATAAATTACAATCAATGCCATTTACTCCAGAGGTCTGCAATCGAAACACATGAAAATTCGTCTTCCCAGACCAGAAGGGAGTAAATTGCACGTTGAGCGGTCGGCACCATTACTTTCGCCATCAGGATGGAACATGGTGGGATGACGGATAGGGGTTGGTTTGCAAAGCCTGTGGGGAGAAGAGAATCGCCATGCGCATTAAAAAGCTAGAAATCAAAGGCTTTAAATCATTCTGCAATCGAACCCTTCTGGATTTTACCAGCGGCATCACGGCTATTGTGGGACCAAACGGTTGCGGAAAGAGCAACATCGTTGATGCCATACGATGGGTTTTAGGGGAACAGAGCGCCAAGGATCTTCGCGGTCGGGTTATGGAGGACGTAATTTTCAGCGGAACAGAAAGGGAAAAGCCCGTGGGCCTGGCAGAAGTTGATCTGACTTTTTCCAACGAAAACGGCGATGCCCCCGAGGCTTTTGCACATTTTACCGAAATCATGATTACCCGGCGCCTCTATCGCTCGGGGGAAAGCGAGTATCTGACCAATGGCGTTAGCTGCCGCCGACGGGATATTATAGAATTTTTCATGGGCACCGGCCTTGGCAAAAACGCTTATTCCATCGTGGAACAGGGAAGGGTAGAAAGCCTGATCAATGCGCGTCCGGGGGAACGGCGTGCATTTATCGAAGAAGCATCGGGCATTTCTCGTTACAGAAGCCAGAGAGAAGCCGCATTGCGCCGAATGGAGACCACCCAGGCCAGCCTTCTACGCGTATCCGACATAGAGAATGAGCTGAAGAGGCAGATTAACGCTTTGAAGCGCCAGGCGCGAAAGACCAAATTATATAAGAAAATCCGACAGGAGATACGGCAAATCGAGATGGGATCTCTGGTGGCTCAATATAAAGCCGGATGTCGGGAGATCGCCTCCCTGGAAGAACAATTGCAAACGGTCCGGAACCAGGAGGTATCCCTTTCCAATGCGCTGCAGACCGAAGAGGTGATTCTGGAAGAGGCGAGACTGAGAATCCTGGAAGGTGAACGGGAGACTGCATCCATTCAACAGCAAACCTACGACATAAGCGTACAGATTGAAAAAATTGACAACCGATTCAGCATGATTGATCGTCGTTTGAAAGACCTGAAAGACACCCATGAGCGACAGGGAGCCGAACTGGAGGAATCGGTCAGGCGTCTCGAACAGGACGATATCACCGCTGAAGAGCTTCGACGGGAAGCCAAAGAGACTGAGGATTTAATGCTTCAAGGCCGAAGAGACCTGGAAAAATTTCTATCCCAATACGAAAGCCATAAGAGAGAGATGTGCCTATTGGAGGAGGAACTAGAGCAGATCAAGATAGAACGGGCACGGGTGGAAGCGAGCCATGTCCGGCTTGAGGCAGAGTGGACTACTGGTTACAGACGTTTGACAGAAGAGAAAGAACATCTGGAACCCTTAGCTCAGGAGATGATACACCTTCGGAAAGAGATGGCGGAAGTTTCACAAAACCTTGATGATGTCACTCTTCGGATCGAGAAAGGTGTGGAGGTCAAACGCAGGCTCAAAGAACGCTATGAGCAGAGCACCGAGCATTTAGAAGGCGTGCTGTCGAGATACTCGCAAATATCGGAAAATTTAGATTCCGTCCGGCAGGAAGTATCGGGAAAAGCATCCCGCCTCCAATCCCTCAAAGAACTGGAAGACCGCTTTGAGTGGTTTGATGGAGGGGTTCAGGAGATAATGCGCAGATGGAAACCCTCCCAATCCGGAAATGGCGTTCATGGCTTGGTGGCTGACATCTTCCATACAGAACCCCAATTCGAGGCAGCGTTAGAGGCGGCCCTTGCACAGATGCTTCAATCTATAATAATAGAGAACCCGCATGAAGGAGTAGGTGCTATTGAGCATTTGAAATCCAGGAGTGCGGGCCGTGTCTGCTTTGTTCCATTACATCCTCGAAATAAGGACAATGATCAAGCATTTTCGCAAATAAAGGGGAACGGAATTCTTGGCCCATTGATGGAGCACGTAGAGTTGGCGGATCCCTATAAGTCTCTCGGGCGTGCTTTGCTGAGTGATTTCGTGCTGGTCAAGGATCTCCCCACCGCAATGGCTATCTGGGAGGGTCAAGGCCCAATGCCACCCATGGTAACCCTGGATGGAGAGGTAGTAACCCCAATGGGTGCAATATGGGGAGGGATCAGCGGCGATGGGGGGAAGGGGATACTTCATCGAAAGCGGGATATCCGTGAGTTGAGCCAGGAAGTGGAAGCCCTCCGGTCCTCCTGTACTGCAATCCAGCAGGAACTCGTTGTAATAGAGCGCCAGCGAGTTGAAGCGGTCCAATCCGTGGAATGCTGTCGTGATGAGCTCCAAAGGGAGGAGATTGGGCTTGCCACTGCGATGAAGGACCGGGCGGCTTTCCAGGATATCTATGGCAGGTTGACAGAGCGCCAGCAAAGGGTCAGCCAGCAACAAGAGATTTCCAGAGCAGTTATAGAAGGCCTTATGAGCGAGATTGATGAGAAGGCAAAAGAGGCGAAAATCACCGCCAGCAGGCTGGAAGACCTGAATATCCGCATGGAGAAGGGTAGCGCAGTCGTTCAGGAGCGCCGGAGCATGGTTGAACATCTCGGGGCTGAGGTTACCCGCCTGAAGGTAGCACTATCCGCCATGGAGCAGCGAAGCCAACATGTGCAAGAAAATTTGGTTCGGCTTGAAGCGATCCGGAACGAAGGGACGCGAAAAGTCGAGAAACTCGAAGAAGCCCAGAAAACTGCGCTGAGCGAGATGTCAGAGATGGTTGAGACCAGAGGACGCCTGGAACGCGAAAAGGATACCTTGGTGGGCCGACAACTGGTGATTCAGGAAGAGCTGGAATCCCGGAGGGATCAACTCCGCCGGGACTCACAGGAGCTTGAGCAACGAGAGGACACCTGCAAGCGACTACGTAAGGAACTGAACGATCTGACGAGTCAACGCGCCAGCCAACTGAATCTGGAAATTTCAAAAGTTCAAATCAACCTGCAACACCTGGAGGAGAGGGCGGAGGAACGACATGCAGTGGCCTTGTCCCAGATTGCGACGAATTTTGACACCGATGGCATCAATCCTGAAAATGCTCGGGTTCGGCTAGAGCAACTGCGGGCTGAGCTTGAGAAGATCGGTGAGGTCAACCTTTTGGCAGACAGCGAGCTTGATGAACTCCAGCAGCGCCATGACCATCTCAGCGGGCAGCGGGCCGATCTGGCTCAGGCCATGGATGACCTGGAAAAAACCATCACCAGGATCGACAGGGAAACGCGTCAGCGATTTATGGCGACATTCCAGGAAGCCAATCGGAGGTTCGGTGAGATTTTTCCGGTGCTATTCTCAGGGGGCAAGGGAGAACTGATCCTGACGGGAAACGGCGATCCTCTGGAGGCTGGGGTTGACCTGGTTGTGCAGCCGCCCGGTAAAAAACTTCAGAGCATATCCCTGCTATCGGGAGGAGAAAAGACATTGGCCGCAGTGGCGCTGATTTTTTCCTTATTCTTGATCAAGCCCAGCCCTTTATGCCTGTTGGACGAAGTCGATGCCTCCCTGGACGACGTAAACATCGATCGATTTGTTTCCTTGCTTCAAAAATATCGCGGTCAATTCCAATTTATCCTTGTGACTCACAACAAGCGAACGATGGCAATTGCAGACACACTGTATGGTGTCACCATGGAAGAGCCCGGTATTTCGAAGCTGGTATCCGTGAGACTCAATGGGGGGAAGCAACCAGGCCATAATGGAGGACCGAAAAGAGAGGAACCGGCTGGTAGGGACACTGTCCGAAAAGAGGAATTGTTGCAACTATAGAAAGTTCCCATGAGACAACGGGCACAGTAGTACAGGTTGAAAAAAAACAAGTCGACATTCAGATAGAAGATATCCATGAATTCAAAGAATCATTCCGCACAGAAAGGATTGTTCCACCGCCTGAAGGCGGGTCTTTCAAAAACACAATCCTATTTCGGCCAGAACCTGGAGCGGCTCTTGCGCAAAAAAAAGATTGATCAAGAGTTCATCCAGGATCTCGAAGAGGTGCTGATCACCGCTGATATAGGTTTTAAAAGTGCTATGGATCTAATTGATCGTGTACAGGGTGAGTTGACCCGCCGGCAGCTTACCGATAGCACTGCCGTCCAGGGACAACTGAAGGAAGAGATATATAAAATATTACGCGAGCAGGAACGGCCCCTGGAGATTTCCGACACATTCCCTTTCGTGATCATGGTCATCGGCGTAAACGGTTCCGGCAAGACCACCACTATTGCGAAAATGGCTCGAAAAATCAAGCACGAGGGACGATCCGTTCTTCTGGTGGCGGCGGATACTTTTCGAGCTGCAGCCATCGAACAACTCGAGATATGGGGCCGTAGAGTGGGGACTGATGTTATAAAACAGCGTCAGGGCGGTGATCCGTCGGCAGTGGTATATGATGGACTTCATGCGGCGAAAGCCCGTAATTTGGACACTGTAATTATCGACACAGCCGGCCGGCTGCATACCAAGGCAAACCTCATGGAGGAGTTAAAAAAAGTATGCCGTGTGGCGAACCGGGTTGTCCCCGGCGCACCGCATGAAATATTACTGGTTTTGGACGCTACGACCGGACAAAATGGCCTGGCCCAGGCGAGGTTGTTTCACGAGGCTTTGGGGGTCACGGGCATCGCTGTTACCAAAATGGACGGCACATCCAGGGGCGGTATTCTTGTGGCCATCTCCAGGGAACTAATGATTCCCCTTCGTTACATCGGCATCGGCGAGGCCATGGATGACCTAATAGAATTTGATGCGAGAGCTTTTGTGGACGCCATTTTATGATTTTGGAGAACTGCTCCCTCTGATTTGAGAATCCTTATATCCATCCGTATCGTCAGGGGATCTGATCCGCTCATCACCATCAGTTGCCCGGGAGATCACGTTTCCCATTTCCCAGCCTATTTTATGCTTGACACGATATGCCATTTCCTATACATTTTCGCAAAAATGCATCGCTTTTGACGTCAACTAAAAGGGTGAATTGTCACCATTATCCACTTACATTTAACCCCGGCGGCCCGATCATGACGAAGTACACTCGCGATGTCCCAACCATCAGAGAATGGCCAGAGGAAGAGAGGCCCCGTGAGAAACTTGTAACCCGCGGCGCTGGAGCACTGTCCAATGCCGAGCTGGTGGCCATTCTGTTAAGGACCGGCAACGCTTCTACCTGCGAGAGTGCATTGGATCAGGCTCGCCGCCTGCTTTCCAGATTCGGGAACATCCGCCGACTCTGCTCCGCGCGCGTCTCCGAGATCTGTCAGGTCAAAGGAATAGGTATGGCAAAAGCCGTTCAGGTCTTAAGCGCGGGAGAAATCGGGCGTCGAATGATGTCAGACAAAATCGAATCCGGACAAACAATTCAATGCGCAGCGGAAGTTTTCCAGTATTTCCGCGGAACACTGGCGCGAAGCAAGAAAGAGATATTTGCCGTCATTCTTCTGGATACACGCGGGCGGGTGATCCGGCATGAAAAAATAGCCGAGGGGTCATTGGACGCCGCGGTTGTTCATCCGCGAGAGGCGTTCATTCCCGCTGTCAGGGAATCGGCAGCTTCGGTGATCTTCGTCCATAATCATCCCAGTGGAGATCCCCGTCCAAGCGACAGGGACAGAGAGATCACTTTTCGCCTTCAGGATGCAGGACGTGTGCTGGGCATAAATGTCCTGGACCATGTGATACTGGGGGAGGAACGATATTACAGTTTTATGGAAGAGGGCACCATTGCAAAAATTTAACCATCAAATGGCCGGATAATAGCCTGTGATCATTTTTCCGCGGTTGCTCAAAAAATAGTTTGCTCTCGGCTATGCCTTTGCTTTGAAATTAGATCCGTATCTTCCGCTAAGCCTTCCGTGGTAATCGGGCAATCCCTTTTTCATTGACGCTCCAGTTAATTTGCGATACATTGGCCTATGATGAAGATCGCTTATGAGTTTGATTGCATCTTCCCGGTATAACCGGAAATCATTCAGCACGTGGTGTTCCAGAACCATTAATTTCGGCCGCACATGAAAAACGCTTTGTTTTTTGTATGGGAGAATCATGTTGGATCGACAATCCAATGTGCGAGGATCGCCCACGACGACACCGGTTGCTCCAATCTCTGACATCGAGATATCGGTAGTGATTCCCCTGTGGAATGAGCGTGAGACACTGGAAGAAATGGTTGAGAGGGTGGGCGCGGTATTGCGAAAAATGGGCCGACCCTACGAGATCATTTTTGTGGATGACGGGAGTACTGACGGGACATTCGATGTGCTGCATCGGCTTCAGGCAGGGGATTCTCATATTCGGGCGGCAAGGTTACGCCGAAATTATGGCCAACACGCGGCACTCTCTGCCGGGCTTAAGTTATCCCGGGGGCGATATGTTATCACAATGGACGGGGACCTCCAGAATCCTCCGGAGGAGATCCCCGGGTTCATAGAAAAGCTGGATGAAGGATTCGACGTGGTGAGCGGTTGGAGGCAGCATCGCCAGATTCCCTTGTTTTCACGGCGCATTCCCTCGCGGATACTTAACTGGATGGTGGGGAGGGTAACCGGAGTGCGGCTCCATGATTACGGGTGCGGCTTCAATGGCATGACGGACGGTGTGGCCAAGGCTATTGCTCAGCATGGAGCCATGCGGAAATTCCTGGCTGCGCTGATGGTGTCCGAGGCTCGCTCTGTATGCGAGGTGAAGGTCAACGATTGCCGACGGGAGGGGAAGGGAAGCAACTACTCTTTTTTCCGTTTGCTGGGCTTGACGCTGGACTTTATTACTTCTTTTTCGGTGCGGCCGTTTCAAATTATCGGGATATTGGGGTTCGGGTTTTTAATGGCCAGTATCCTGGGGGTGATCGGTTATATACTGGGGCGAATCTTTTTCATTTTGAGTCCATCTGCAGTGATCCAAATATTGACTGTCCTCTCATTTTTCATGGGCTTACAGCTTATCGTCGTGGGGCTGCTGGGTGAATACAACATCAGGATCTATCGGGCAGTGCAGGGACAACCCTTATACATTATCGAAACCCTGTTGGAAGGGGAACGCAAATATCCATGAGCCGTTGGATCCGGTGCAATATTTGTGGATTCGATGATACCCGGCACCTGTTTGCAATTGACTCGGGCTCGGTCGTCCGTTGTAGAAACTGCGGACTGGCGTATCAAAATCCTCGTCCCGATCAATTAACGGATTATGAGGAAGATTTTTTCCTCAGGGAATATCGAGATTTCTATGGTGTGGATTATGTTGAAGATCGAGAGAATATCGCTCGCATCGCCCGAAGGCGACTGGACGCCATTCAGCGTTTGGTGCAAAGAGGAAGGATTCTGGATGTGGGATGCGCCACCGGATTTTTCCTGCACGAGGCGCGTTGCAGGGGTTTAGAACCCTGGGGAGTTGAGATATCGGGTTTCGCCGTTAAACATGCCCGCGAAAAACTTTGTCTTAACGTGTGTCACGGCCCTCTGGAAAGCGCAGGTTTTTCATCGGGATTCTTTGATATTGTAACGCTGTGGTATGTTCTGGAACACGTGGATGATCCATCCGGATTGATGAAGGAGGTGCGACGTGTGCTTCGACCAGGCGGAGTCCTGGGAGTCGCCGTCCCCAACCTGCGCAGTCTTTACCGCTTGTTACTTCGCAGACAATGGATGGAAGAGAGAAGGAAGCAGCGACATCATCTTTATGATTTCGAGCCCCGGACCCTTCGGGCTTTGCTGGAAAAATCCGGGTTAACTGTTAACAGCATAAACAGCGAAGGGAAAATGGCCAGATCCTTAATTTCTCGCGTGGTGGTGGGAGGCATGGGATTGGGAAATGTTTTGGTCGCTTTTGCCAGGGCATGTGAGCCCTCTTAAAGGAGGACCCCTTATCAGTCCAAAGAAAAAGATTTCCGTCAGGATTATAGGATAGGTAGGAATATATAACTGGGAAAAATCCCGTTCATCCTGTTATCTCGTCAAAATTTCAAATAACAAGATTCAAAGAACTGATAATGGTAAAGCTATAGATAATGAAGCTGGGTGCCCTTCAACCAGGATATGTTCCCTGGCTGGGATTTTTCGACCAGATGGCTCGGGTTGATCTTTTTCTCGTTTACGATGAGATGCAGTACACCCACTATGACTGGCGCAACCGAAACCGGATAAAGGGCAGCCAAGGCGAAATATGGCTGGTGGTACCGGTGAAGCACCAACCGGGAGCACGCATTTGCAAGGTGCGTATCGATAACCGGAAAAACTGGCGTCGCAAGCACCTCAACGCCATGCGGATGAACTACGCCCGGGCTCCTTTTTTTAAACGCTACGTCCCTTATTTCCAAGAGCTTTACAGCAGAGAATGGGACAAACTCGTGGACTTGGACATGGAAATCATCCGCTTCTGTGCCGCAGAGCTTGGGATAAAAACGCCCATCGTCCTGGCCAGTGAGCAATATCTGGAGGATAGATTCATCCAAGCAGGCTGGAGTGAAGATCGCCGCACGGAGCGCATTATTTTTTTCATGAAAGAGCTTGGAGCGGAGGTCCTGTTTGAAGGGGAATCAGGGAAGAGTTACATCAACGAGGAAATGATGGATCGCGCCGGTTGTCGGGTCGAATATCAGCAGTATCATCATCCCGTGTATCACCAGCAGTTCGGCCCCTTCATACCCTATCTATCGGTGGTGGATCTGATGTTTAACCATGGAGATGAAAGCCTGGATATTTTATTAGGGGAAAAGGTGGTGGATATCCAGGAAAAAGGCAGGTCGGTTCGATGAAGACAGCAGCGTTTCCCCAAAGGCTAAATGTGGAGCCGACCAATCACTGCAACTTGAGATGCAGGCTTTGTCCTCATTCCCTCATGAAGAGACCCAGGGGCTTTATGGATCTCGCCTTGTTCCATCGCCTGGTCGATGAGTGCAGAGGTAGGGATGTCCGCTTCTGGCTCCATTACCTAGGGGAACCGCTTTTACACCCTCATATAATCTCCATGGTGGCCTATGCCGTTGAACAGGGAATTCCATCGGTGGGTCTCTCCACAAATGCCACAATAATGACCCGGGAGCTGTCGTTGGGGCTCATCCAGGCGGGCCTTCACAGGCTGGAGTGCTCGGTGGATGCCCTCTCTGCGGATGAGTATCTCGAATTCCGCGGAAAGGATGAGTTTGATACGGTAGTGGAAAGCATCCGGTGTGTCCTGTCGTTGAAAAAGCAGTTGCATTCACAAAGACCGATCCTCTCAGTCCAGTATATGACGAAGACAAGGGCTGCACGGGAAATTGAGAAGGCGCGTCGGTTCTGGCGGCAGTGGCTCGGACCCGGGGATTTCATAATGACCATTCAAGATATTTCCTTTGCGGGCAGAGTTCGCGAAGGTTCTTTGGGGTCCTCTTTAGCCAGGACACCCTGCGAGTGGCCGTTTCGATATGCCGTTGTGCTGTGGAATGGAGACGTTGTCCCTTGTGACAGCGACTTTGAAGGTCAGTGTGTCATGGGGAACCTGGAAAAAAGTTCGCTGGAACAAATATGGCACAATACCGCCTACAGAGCACTGCGGGAAGTCCATCTCCGAAATGATTATCATCGGTCTCCTATTTGCCGGAGGTGTGATGATTGGAATATTTCTGATGGTTCCGGCTACCGGAATGTACTGAAAAACGACCACCATATCAGTGCAAAAGGCAAAATTATCAATCCAGGATGCTGACTTACGGTGATAATTGAGAAATATAAAATGGAAATGCTTTATCAGGAGCGCATATGAAAAGGATTCTCGTGACAGGGGGAGCCGGTTTTATTGGCTCCAACTTCGTACGATACCTCCTCAACCGCTATCCCGAATATTCAATCATGGTGCTTGATGCCCTGACCTATGCCGGCAATCTGGATAACTTTCCTCCCGAAATCCGCCAAAACCCCAGGTTTGAGTTCTGGCACGGGAATATCCGTAATGCAGTTCTGGTGGATCATCTAGTGGCGCGCTCCGATGTGGTGTTTCACTTTGCCGCAGAGACGCATGTGGCGCGATCCATCTATGATGATGCTATCTTTTTCGAGACGGACGTCTTGGGGACTCAGGTAGTGGCCAATGCGGTCCTGCGCAATAAAAATGTTGAGCGGTACATTCACATTTCCACCTCAGAGGTATACGGCACCGCTCTGGGGGACCCCATGACCGAGGACCATCCATTGAATCCCACCAGTCCATATGCCAGCGCAAAGGCCGGTGCAGATCGACTAGTTTATTCGTACTGCATCACATATGATATTCCGTGTGTAATCGTTCGTCCTTTCAATAATTACGGGCCTAACCAGCACCTGGAAAAAGTAATCCCTCGCTTCATTACCGGCGCCCTGATGAACCAGCATCTTCTGGTTCATGGGGGTGGACACCAGTCACGGGATTGGATCTTTGTGGAAGATCACTGTATGGCCCTGGACAAATTGTTGCACGCAGAGCTTGATATCATCCGGGGAGAGGTGCTCAACATCGGTACGGGGCGGGACATTTCTGTGATTGAAGTTGCCGGGACAATCCTGGAATGCCTTGGCAAAGACTATAGCCTGATCCAGCATGTGGAAGATCGGCCCGGGCAGGTTGAACGCCACGTTGCGGGAGTAGCGAAAATTCACCAACTTCTCGGTTGGAAGGCCCAATCATCATTCGATGAAGGAATTCGTAAAACCATTGATTGGTATATTAAGAACGAACCGTGGTGGCGCAAACTGCTCTGGATGAAAACAGTGCCGGAGGTAAGGAGGATCTGAGCGGGGGTATGGATTACTCGGCCCTGTACCATCATTTGACAAACATACACGCCGGGCTTCCATATCGGTGGGGAGGCGGTTTTGCACTCCCTCCCATGCACGTGTACCTCGAAGTGACGTATCGGTGTAATCTTCGGTGTTTGATGTGCCCGTATCGGGAATTAGGTACCGTGCCTGGTTCGGCAGCGGATGAACTCAGCACAACAGAAATCAAAGGCGTTGTGGACCAGTTGGGCCCTTGGACGCTCATCACTTTTACCGGCGGCGAGCCCCTGATTCGCCATGACATGGCGGAGATAGTAGCCCATGCGGCGCGGCGCCATCGGTGCCACTTGATCACCAACGGCGTCCTGTTGAATGAATCAACCGCGCAGCTTATCGTCGCCTGTGGACCTCGACACGTCCTCCGTCCGGGCCTTCTGGTAGTGATGGTTTCTCTGGAAGGGCCGGAAGATTTACACGATCAGATTGTGGAGCAGAAGGGCGCATACCGGAAAACCCTGGAAGGGATTGCGCGCCTCCGGAAGGCCCGGGAGAGCATGAAAAAGCGCCATCCTATGCTGGGGAGTACCACCGTGATCACGCGGCGTAATGTGGAACATCTGGCTTTTATGGTGGACCGAGCGGAAGAAATGGGACTGGACATCTGCAATTTTACCTTATTCAACCCCTTCCGCCTGGATGCTTCCCGCACAGAACCCATGGGGGGAGGAGCCAAAAAGCTTGATACATCCGAGACTATCCCGGGGGAATTGCTCAGGAAACAGCATAGTGAAGTTATGGAGCGTGCACGGCATTATCGGGTGCGGGTCCGTTTTGCACAGCCAGGCTTTCCTCTCGAGGAGATAGTCAAGCACTACGGAAACCGTTTGGACCTTTCCCACTATGTATGCCGGTCTCCTTGGTCTCGAATGATCATTACGGCGCGAGGCGATGTAATTCCATGTTTTGGATCATCGCTGGGCAATGTCCGCGAGGAGCGTGTGCAACGCATCTGGAACGGCCCGGGATTCCGCAGATTCCGTCGCCAATTGCGAGCAAAGAAAGTATTTGAGGATTGCATGGGCTGCTGTATGCTGGAATATTCGGACAAAGATGATGGGCAATGATAGATCCCGGGCGATATGGTTCCAGAGATGAGATCCGGAGAGTGCTGGCCCAACATGAAGAGTCCCACTGGTGGTTTAGGGCGCGTCGGAAGGTATTGTCCAGGCTACTGGAAAGAGCTGTCTCCCAACAACAGCCTCTGAAATCACTGGACGTGGGCTGCAGCACGGGTGCAAGCCTTTCGATGTTGGAAGCACTGGGATCGGGCGTGGGGGTGGACCTGGACCTCCGCATACTCCAGCTTTGCTTTCAAAAAGGGTTTCGGTTGCTGGCTTGCAGTGATGTTCGGAAACTCCCTTTTAAGGACAACCTGTTTCATCTGGTAACAGCCCTGGATCTTATTGAGCACATGCCGGATGACCAGGGGGCCTTGCAGGAAATGTATCGTGTTCTGATGCCCGGCGGTCTGGCGGTTATCTCAGCCCCTGCATTCAACTGGCTCTGGAGCAGCCTGGATGACGCGGGCCACATCAGGCGTTATTCAGCGAAAAACCTGCGGAGGGTTGTGGAGATTGCAGGGTTTCGAATCGAGCGGATTTCATATGCCAATACGCTCTTGTTCCCTTTGTTGCTGATTCAGCGCGTATGGGGAAAATTGCGTCGCCCGCACCCACTGGACTACCTTGGGGTCTCCAGGCTGGATCCGCTCCTGGGATGGATATTCGGCCTTGAGGCTAAAATTATCCCTTATTTTTCTTTTTGTTACGGCGGCTCATTGATCTGCCTGGCGCGCAAGACATCTTCAACCATTTAAAAAACACCGGTGTGAAGGAACCAATGAAGCCTGAAAAAAATCAAGATCGCTATTTCCTTCCGTTTTCCCGGCCTTTTATCGGGGAAGAGGAGATTACGGAAGTTGCGGACGCGCTGCGCTCCGGATGGATAACAACCGGCCCGAGGACCAAGCGCTTCCAGGATTATTTCAGGCGATACGCGGGGAGCAGCCACGCACTGGGTGTCACTTCCTGCACTGCAGCTATGCACTTGAGCCTGATAGCCATGGGTATTGGAGCCGGGGACGAGGTGATCACCTCTCCCATCACATTCCCGGCGACTGCCAACATAGTGGTTCATTGCGGGGCGACCCCTGTGTTCGTTGATGTGGAGCCTGAAACGCTGAACATGGACGTGTCCCTTCTGGAGTCAGCTTTGAGTCCTTCCACCAGGGCCATCATTCCCGTGCACTTTGCCGGGCGGCCCGTTGATATGCAAACTGTGCTGGATATAGCCCAGCAGCGCGGATTCGCGGTGGTGGAGGATGCAGCTCATGCACTGGAATCCTGGTATCGTGGATCTAAAATTGGAAGCGGATATCCCGAATTGGGAAAGTGGAGCTTCAAATGGAGCTGTTGCTTCAGCTTTTATGCCACAAAAAACATCACCACGGGCGAGGGGGGTATGGTAACGACCAACGATGAGGGGCTGGCTGATGAAATGGAGGTGCTCAGTCTTCACGGGATCAGTCGCGATGCTTGGAAGCGATATTCCGAGGAAGGATATCGACACTGGGAGACCATCCGCGCCGGCTTCAAGTACAACATGACAGACATCCAGGCCGCCTTGGGGCTGGTTCAGCTCCGAAAAGTGGAGAGGCTCTGGAAGGTTCGTACAGAGTTGTTCTCGGTTTACGACGAAGCCATTGAAGGCCTGGATGAGGTCGTTCCTTTGAAACGCGAGGTGCCCGAAGGTCGCCATGCGCATCACCTGTACGTCATATTATTTCGGGACGAGATGTTGGATACGACCCGCGATGTGATTATGAACGAGATTCAGGCTCGTGGGGTGGGGATAGGAATCCACTTCCGGGCGCTGCACTTGCATCCGTTTTATCGCGATCGATTCGGCTTCCGGCCCGGATTGTTCCCTGTAGCGGAGGACGCATCCCGGCGTATACTCTCGCTGCCTCTTTATCCCGGAATGTCCAAGGAGGATGTGGAGCGGGCGGCGGGCGTTCTGCGAGACGTGGTCCGGTCTCATAGAAGATGAGTCATCTTTCGGCGGGAGAAACAAGAATGGCTGAACAATTCGGTCAAAGCAAAAAAGAAGGGCATGTGCGATGGCCGTGGTATGCAGCAATCTTCGCTGCATACATGCTTTTGACCATTCTCATCACATTTCCGCTGGCATGGTTTATCTCCGATCACCTGCCCATGTACCCGCACATTAAGGGGATGTATCCAGGAGACGGCGATCCGTGGATGACGGTATGGTATTTCCCCTGGATACGGGAACATATTCTTCATGGCAGCGTCACCTATGATTTTCAAGACATCTTCTTCCCCACAGGCGTGAAATTTCCATTTTCACTCAATTTCGCATACTGGATATCCCTTGCCGTGATCCTGCAGAGCTTTATGGCTCCTGTGACGGCTTACAATGTGATCATCCTGCTGTCTTTTCCCTTGTCGGGGATAGGTACATTTCTTCTTATCCGGCATCTGCACGAAGATTGGAAAGCAGCTTTCCTGGGAGGCTTGATTTACGCCTTTTACCCCTATCACCTGGCGCAGAGCCTGGAGCATTTGAATCTCGCCAATCAGCAATGGATCCCGTTCTATATCCTGTACCTCATCAGGACGGTTGAAAGCGGAAAGAATCGGGATGCATTGGCGGCGGGGTTCTTTTTGTTTTTGAATAATATCACCTCGGTTTATTATACGCTTTTTTTGCTCTTGTTTACCGCTTTTTACATGGGTTGGGCGCTGATGATCCAGCGTGTCAAAATAACGCGACGATTGCTGAAAAACGGGGCCATAACGCTTTCCCTGTGGGCGGCGGCATCGCTTCCGTTCATGCTTCCGCTCTTGCAAGCAAGGACTAACGGGCAATATCTCTATCTTGGCGTTGAGGAGGCGGCAAAGTTCAGCGCTGATCTTTTGGCCTGGGGGCTCCCCTCTTTGCTCCACCCGCTTTGGGGCGAACGGATTAGCCATGTATATGCATCCTTTACGGGTAATGTGATCGAGCAAACAGTCTTTCCCGGTTACGGCGTCTGGGGCTTGGCAATTCTTGGGTCGCTTGCATGGCGTAACCGGCTCGGTATGTTCTGGACTCTTGCGGCATGCTTATTTCTGGTTCTCTCCCTGGGGCCATGGCTGCATGTGGCAGGAAAAGAGCGATTCGGCGAATACCGGCTTCTACTGCCATTCTGGCTTCTCCACCACCTGCCAGGCTTTAACGGACTGCGGACGCCATCCCGCTTGGCAGCAATTGCACTGATGTGTATAACGGTGCAGGCAACCAAGGGCTTCCAGGAAATTTATCGGCGAGGGGTGCTCAAGAGACACCTGGCGATGGCGCTTGGAGCCATGCTGGTCTTCGAATACCTGGCCGTGCCGTTGCCTCTTCAGAAAGCAGAGGCATCGACATTTCATTACCGGATGAGGGAAGAGGTAAAGCGAAATGGACCTTTTACGATAGTGGAGGTTCCGCTCGATGATCGTATTGTCAAGTATTCCTTCTATCAGATGGTTCACAAGGCGCGACGGATTGGCGGACACTTGGGGAGGCCGCATCCTTTTTATATAGATATATGGCGCAATGTGCCCTTCTTTCGGGACCTAAAGGACCCTGGCGCGCTTGTCAGACGACCCCTTAATGCAGGTGATGCTGAGGCAGCAAATGATCTTCTGGAGTTTTACAAAGTCCGCTACGTGGTGCTTCATAAAGAATTTCTCTCGCCAGCAGATCTGCAAAAACTGCGGCAAAAGCTTCCACTCACTGCTCAGGTGGAAGAAGTTTTCGAAGACGAACGTCTGGTGGCTTACCGTGTGAAACCCATAAAGAAAAATCACCCAGACCGCTACAGGGCGTATTTCCTGAATGGATGGAGCGATCGCGAGCAGGCACCCGATGGAATCAGTTTCCACTGGTCGTCCGCGGGTCAATCATTGACGGCTATCCGGATGCCAGAGGGACAACGACCAGTTCTCTTTTTGCGCATGATGCCCATTCAGTATGAAGGAATGCCGGTACAGGAAGTAACCCTGGTGATGGACGGCAGGTTGTTAATCAGGCAGACTTTACATTGGGGATGGGCGGATTATCGCATTCCTATCCCTCCAGACCTCGCCAGGCCCGGAATGCATGCGGTCTTATTTCGCTATGATCACACGGCAGTCCCGAATCAATGGACCAAGGGGAAGAACCCTGATCGACGAGAACTGGCCGTGGCCGTTTCGGATATTCGGGTGGAAGTGGAACAGGGATCTCAGTCATCACGGAACAGGGGCCGGTCCATCTCATCCAGCAGGGAATTACGGGCAGAAGATTCCCGGGATGAACATCTTTAGATTGAAAGAGGGAATTTATATGGTCCGTTTTCTAAGCGAGCTCATTAAATATCGGGCATTGATCAACTCCTTGGTGAGTAAAGAAGTACGAATCCGCTATCGCGGGTCTCTGATGGGATTTTTCTGGACTTTCCTCAACCCGATACTTCTTATGTGTGTTTATGCACTGGTGTTTTCCGTGTATCTTCGCATCGAAATGGAAAAATATGCGGTATTCATGTTCTGCGGTCTCATCCCTTGGTTGTGGTTCTCATCCGCTGCGCTGGAGGGCGTCACCTCAATTGTCGATGGTGGGGGGCTCCTGACCCGCGCTATGATTCCGCCGCAAATCCTTCCCACGGTGCGTGTGCTGGCCAACATGGTAAATTTTCTTTTGAGCCTTCCCATGTTGGCGATTTTTTTGGTTGGATTCGGCGTTCGGCTGGGGTGGGCTTTGACGGCCTTGCCCATAGTAATTGCCTTACAATTATTGTTCACCATGGGATTTGTTTGCGCTACATCTGCCCTCAATGTGCAGTTCCGCGACATCAGGCACTTGCTTGCCAACATCATCACCCTGTGGTTTTTCATATCGCCCATCTTATACCCCATGGACATGATTCCGGCCAAATACCGGGCCTTGGTGAACTTAAACCCCATGGGGATGCTTGTGGTAGCATACCAGGACATATTTTTTTATAACAGGATGCCAAAATGGGATATCCTTGGAGTTGCAACCCTGTTTTCCTTTCTTACCCTGGTAATAGGTATATGGATTTTCAACCGGATGCGGGAGAACTTTGCTGAGGAGATTTAAGGGTGCATGCCATCGAAATTCATGACCTGCACAAACGTTTTGAAAAGAGAAGCCCCCTGAGACGTCAGACCACGCTGAAGACTTTTTTAGTAAGTGGACACTGGCTGAAATGGCGAAAACAGAAAGTTTACCTGGATGTCCTCAAGGGAATTTCCCTGAAAGTGAAAAAGGGGCAGACTTTCGGGATTATCGGGCGCAATGGATCGGGGAAAAGCACCCTTTTAAAGCTGTTGGTGGGTATTTACAGGCCTGACCGCGGTCGCATTTTCATCAGGGGGAAGGTCTCCGCTTTGTTGGAACTGGGAGCCGGGTTTCACCCCGAATTTTCTGGCAGAGAGAATATTTACATCAATGGCATCATCCTCGGTCTTAGCCGCCGGGAAATTCAACGGCGCTTCGATGATATGGTAAGGTTCGCCGAGCTGGAAGATTTCATCGATGAGCCAGTACGAACATACTCCACAGGAATGTTTATGCGCCTTGGGTTCGCCATCGCGGTCCACGTGGATCCTGAAATCCTCCTCATTGACGAGGTTCTGGCCGTCGGCGATGAAAGCTTTGTTCAAAAATGCCTGGATAAGCTGACAGAGTTTAAGCGCAAGGGTAAAACCATCCTCCTTGTTTCTCACGACCTCGATGCGGTGGGGAGATGGTGCGATGAGGCCCTCTGGTTGGATGGCGGAGTTGTTCGGGAATACGGGAACCCGCGCCAGGTCATCGATGCCTATCTCCTGGCTGTGGCCGGGAAACAAAACCTCGAATTGCAGGAGGAGGTTGAGCAGCAGACCATGGAGAAATCGGACATCGGCGACGATGCCGGTACGACCGAATCCCCTGAAAAGGGGCCATTTTCCATTACGCCGGAGGAAGAGGCGGAGCAAACCGTGCCCGAAGACACCGACCAAAGGACCATTGTGGGCCACTGGTCCGACGGCACAGTCAAAAGGCGCTGGGGAACCGGGGAGGTGGAGTTTACTTCGGTGAAGATAGTGGATGGCCTTGGCCGGGAACAATACGCTATCGAGTCGGGCGAGCCTTTGCGGGTGGAAATGAGATATATAGCCCATAAAAGGATTCGCGATCCCGTCTTTGGTATAGGAATTTTCAACCTCCAGGGCATGTGCTGTTACGGTTCCAACACGGACATTGAACGCATGTCGCTGCCCCCTATCTTAGGGCCCGGCCGCATGGTGCTGAGCTTCAACAGCATGAGTTTGGTGGAAGGGCGCTATTACCTGGATCTGGCAGTCCATGCCAAGGACGGCTATGCCTATGATTACAGAAGTCGTTTTTATCCACTTATTGTTCGATCAAGGATCAAAGATGTCGGCACTTTCCGCCCTTTGCATCAGTGGAATCTTGATGTCGACGGCGATGGTGCGGGAGGAAGATTGACGCAATGGAGCACAGCACAGCTTCGGGAAGCGAGGCCAGGGTGGAGACGATCATGGAGCAGATCAAGCAGAACATCCGTCAGCGGACGGGGGAGGAGAAAGGCGCCGCGGATCAGCCGCACCCGGTTGCGACGGAAGATATTCTGAATCTCTTGAACCTGAACACCGAAACGCTGCCTTCCGGACCGATCCCTTCCCATCGACGGATAGTGGGGCCTTTTATCATTCTGGCCAAGCGCATCATGAGAAAGATTATGATGCCTTATAGTCGCCTGGTCCTTCGTGAGCAGATAACGTTCAATGCACGCCTGCAAACCGCTCTTCGGGAAGTGGTCAGCGTGCAGGCCGGGCAGATCGATTTCCTGCAAACCAGCTTAATGCAATTGGATAGAAGAACTCATGAATTGAATAAGACATTGGAAGGGTTTAAAGAAAGTTTCACCGCCCGTTCTGATAGCCTCGACGGGTATCTCCAGATGCTGCAAAGAAGGGTAGCTGAACGTGAAGCCGATGAGGAGCAGGAAAGAGGGAGAAATCGGGATACTCACCAGCAATTACAAGAGCACATCCAAGAAGCCAATCATCAAGTACAGGAGTCATTTCGACTACTTGAAGAGAGACATCGAGAACTATTTCAGCATTACCTTGAACAGCGGCAGGAAAACCTGCTTCAAAAGCGACGATTGGACTTCATCCTGGCCGAGCTTCGCCAAAAAGCAAAACTTGGTAAGAAGGAAATACAGCACATTGTTGAGCATTCCAACCATCTTCGCGATCACCAGTACTTTTTATTCGAGAATAAATTCAGAGGCCCCAGGGAAAAGATCCTCAAGCACCAGGAGTTATACTTGCCGCTGTTCAGAGAAGTTCGCGAGTCTCTGGACACTGAGCTGCCCGTCCTTGATGTTGGGTGCGGACGAGGTGAGTTCCTGGAGATGCTGCGCGGTGCGGGCATTCCTGCCCGGGGCATTGAACTCAACGAGGATATGGTGCATGTTTGCAAAGAAAGAGGACTGGATGTTTGCCTGGAGGACGCTTTTCACCACCTCCAGTCGCTTCCGGACGAAAGCCTGGCCGGGGTGATGGCTTCCCATTTTATAGAACACCTGGAAACCAATGCACTGGTAAAATTCATCACACTCTGCCACTGCAAGATTCGAAAAGGCGGCCTTGTGGCCATTGAAACCCCCAATCCCCTGACATTGCTGGTTTCCGCCAACTATTTCTGGCTGGATCTCTCTCATATGCGGCCCATCCACCCCGAGGCCCTGCGTTTTCTAATGGAAAGCTGCGGATTCCTTGATCCTCGGGCCATCTACTTGTCCCCCTGCAACGAGGAAGTCAAGTTCCGCCTTTTTAATCCGGGGGACGACCCCATATTGCAGGTGGTCCGTAAAAATTTCGAAATGTTGAATGATTATTTTTTCGGGGAGCAGGACTACGCTGTTACTGCGAGGAAATAGGCGGAATTTTCCCGAACCAGTGCACTCCTACTGTTTGCCCAAAGGCCATATCTCCACACCGAGTGATCGATGGAAAACCTGCGTATCAAGAAAATATTGGGGGTTGAATTCAGGATCAAGAGCTTAGCCCAAGTTTACCAAATTTTTTGTGATAATCAGTCAAAATACGATGTTTTTGACCCTTTGCTGTTTATAAGTCATTGAAATAATTAAGAGCTGCATCTGAAATAGTTAATGTAGTGCCCCATAAGAAAGATTTAGCTTGACATGGGATC
>JAFDED010000007.1 GCA_019310535.1 Deltaproteobacteria bacterium | reverse complement strand
AGCCGATAGGGTAACCCCTCGTCTGGTTTCGTGCATTCTGGCCAGCGGGCACCGGACCATTGCCTTGGCCCCCGAGGCGGGAACCGAGAGGCTGCGTTCGGTCCTTCGAAAAGGTCTTTCGGAAGAACAGATTCTCCAGGCCGTGTATTACTTGCTTGAGGGAGGGGTTCCCAATATCCGTCTTTATTTCATGATCGGGCTTCCAACGGAAACTCATGCAGACGTTGACGCGATACCTTCACTGGTGAGGCGCATCAGACATGTTTTCGTGGCGCGATCCAGAAAACATGGCAGGATCGGTCAGATCACCCTCAGCATAAGCCCCTTTGTACCCAAGCCTCACACCCCTTTTCAATGGCATCCATTCGAAACAGTGCAAGCGTTGAAAGCAAAACTAAAATATATCCAGCGAACTCTTCGCTCCATCCCAAATGTACAGGTACACCATGACGTTCCCAAGTGGTCTCACATCCAGGCTCTCTTGAGCCGCGGTGACCGACGAGTGGGAAGACTCCTGCTCGAGGCGATGCGGATGAGCGATTGGGCTCGGGCCTTGCGAGCGATCAATATCAACGCCGATTTTTACGTCTATCGTTCCCGGGGTGAGGATGAACTCTTTGCCTGGGATTTTATAGACCATGGTGTGGACAAAGGCCACTTGTGGCGGCAATACCTTCGTGCTCTGCAGGGGGAATAAGGCGAAAACCTTTTGACAATCCTAAATGGATTAACCTGAAAACGCAGTGGATAGAAGCAACAAAGTTTCAGACTAAATAGGCGGGGCTTCTCGCTCCTCTTGCACGGAATGAAAAAAGCACGGGATTTTCTCGTCACGCCTGTACCGATGGTTAATCTGTTATTATTAGCTGTCTTACAGCGCTATTTTGAGAATTTATCTCTAACATAGTCAAGCTGCCGGCAGTCGGATAATTATGTCAATAGATTATCGGACTGATGATAGGCGCGCTCTAAGATGCATAGGGGCTGCGCCTTGGGGTCCGGTCGGTGAAAGTCAAATTTCAAATATCTTTGGCTAGCAATTAACACAATAAAGCTTAAATTATGCTGTCCAATTTAATTCAGTCTTCCCCCTCGAATCGCTGGAATACTATTGCCTATATCCTTCATGCGCCATTTAATGCCTCAAGCGCCGAAAGGTTCAAAGAAAGCTTGCATTTTTCTGTGAAGTCATGCACGGTGTAAATAAAAAGGCATCGGTAAAGAGGTTCAGAGCATTCAAAAGGACAATCAGTTCAGGGGGTGCCGGGGATTCTGTCATTTTTGCAACTATGCTCCAACAAGAAGTAAGGAGGGGCCTCGGGGACATGGTAGGGATAGTATAATGGTAGGAATAGTATAAAGGAATAAATAGTGCAAAAGTAAAAATAGATTGACAAGTGCATTTGTTTGATATATTAAACGTTTCATTTATACATCATAACGCCCTTCTTGAAAATGTCATCTTTATTTAAAACCGCTCAGTCCTTGCGCCTTGCGCACAATCTGCCTGCGGACGGCCCGGCTTTACTAAATCCATTGTGATATGGATCGTTGCTTTTCCATCAACGATGCCATTTCTTAGATGTGTTAGTCCGGCGAATTGCCCTGGAGGAAAGAATTGAAGACGACGTATACGGTGATTCTCGGCGTGATCGGAGTTGATGCTCACGTGGTGGGTAATAAGATCATGCATTTCGCCCTTGAAAAGGAGGGCTTTCATGTCGTAAACATTGGAACGTTTGTTTCCCAGGAGGATTTCATCAAAGCCGCCATAGAGACGGACGCCGATGCTATTTGTGTCGCTTCTCTTTGCGGCCATGGCGAGTTGGACCTTGCGGGGTTTCGGGAACATTGCGTGGAAGCGGGCATTGGCGACATCCTTCTGGTAGCGGGAGGAAATTTAATGGTTGGAAAGCAGGAGTGGGAGGAGGTTATACCCCGCTTCCAAAAGATGGGCTTTGACCGCGTATATCCACCGGGGGTATCGCCGCGGGTAGTGGCGGATGACATGAAGCGGGATCTGGCTCAGCGAAAAAGGTGAAAGCTATGCGGGCTGCACTCCTCATTGATTTTGGCAGTACGTTCACCAAGGTGACCTCCGTGGACCTGGATGGAGAGTTGATCCTGGGCAGGGCTCAGAGTCCCACCACTGTTGATACTGACATCACCCTCGGGTTAAATAAGGCGATGCACCTGCTCAAGCGGCAAACAGGCAGCGTCCAGTACGCTGTCCGATTGGGATGCAGCAGCGCCGCTGGTGGGCTGCGCATGGTCACCGTCGGCCTTGTTCCCGATCTGACGGCCGAGGCGGCCAAGCGGGCGGCTTTGGGTGCAGGGGCCAAGATTATTGGTATATATGCTCACCAGCTCTCGACGCGGGAGGTGAGAGCCATTGAAGAGTTAAAGCCCGACCTTATGCTTTTGGCAGGTGGAACCGACGGAGGCAACCAGGAAGTGATCGTGCACAACGCCAAGTGCATGGCCGGAAGTTCCATCAGCGCTCCCATTATTGTGGCGGGAAATAAGGTGGCCTTTGATGAAATCGCCCATATCCTTCAATCGGCGGGTAAAGAAGTGATAGAGGCAGAAAATGTCATGCCCGAGATAGGCGTTCTGAAGGTTGAGCCTGCCAGGGAGGCCATCCGCAAGGTTTTCATAGAACGGATCGTGGAGGCCAAGGGACTCAAACGTGCAGAAACCTATATTGATGGAATCCTCATGCCTACCCCAAGCGCGGTCCTGCACGCAGCAGGATTGATGGCGCGGGGCGCAGGATCGGAGCCAGGCCTGGGAAATCTCATGGTGGTGGATGTGGGAGGCGCCACCACAGATGTCCACTCTGTGGGAGAAGGGCGTCCGAAATCCGAGGGCGTTGTATGTAAGGGTTTGCCTGAGCCGTATCTCAAGCGAACGGTGGAGGGAGACCTGGGGCTGCGATACAACGCCGTCTCGCTCCTTGAAGCAGTGGGAACCGACGGCCTTGGAGTCAGCCAGCACCCACAGGAAGTCGAAAAAGCGATTCGGCGCCTCTCCACGGAAGTGGGCCGAGTTGCCCGTTCCCCAATAGAAATGGAATTGGATGAGGCGCTGGCGGCCGCCGCAGTTCGTATTGCTGTTGGCCGACACGTCGGCTACCTGGAGCCTGTCTATATGCCTCACGGCCAGGTATTTATCCAGTATGGGAAAGATTGCACGGATATCCGGCAACTCATCGCCACTGGCGGTATTTTTGCCCACCACCCAGATGCCCCCCGGATTCTTCGGCAAAGCCTTTACTCTCATACTTCCCCATTGCTCCTTAAGCCTCGATCTCCCCGGTTTTTGGTAGACTCAAAATATATCATGCACGCTGTAGGACTTCTTGAAGAGATTGACCCCGAGAAGGCCTTGCGAATCGGGAAAAAATACATGACCGAAGTTTCTTGCCATTAATTTTGTAATTGGCTGTTTTCAGTGGCAGAGGGAGCGGGTTATCAGCAGGAGGACCACAAATGATCCGATCCGTTTCGGTCATGAATGTGCATTTGCCTCTTCGGAAGCCGTTTCAACTCCTTGAGGTTGATTTTCATGTTATGGAGTTCACCTTGGTCATCCTGGAACAAGGCCACAGAACGGGTGTTGGGGCATTAACTGTTTTCCCGGGCTATTCAGATACGACTATGGACAACTTATGGCAGTTTGCGCGGGGAAAGGGAGGGGTTATCATAGGTGAGGATCCACGTTGGGCACTGGGCCATCTCAGCATGGAATCGGACCCGTCGTTGCTGTGCGCGACCCCTTTTATCGTGGCACTGGAAGCCCTGTTAGGCTCGATCCCTGGGCCTGACATGCCCGAGTATCCCCTGTCGGGGCGGGTGTTGGAGAACAGAGAACCTCATATCTCAGAAGAAGTGATCAGCCTTCTTGAACAGGGCTTCCGCACACTCAAGGTTGAGGGAGGGAGAGATGTGGAGGCAGACATACAGCGGGTGAAGCGCATCCGGTCGCTGGCCGGACAGACGACCGGAATTCGATTAGATGCACATGAAGGCTACTCTTTCGACGAAGCCCGGAACTTTTTAGAAGGAGTTGAATCCACCAGCATTGAATTGCTCGAACAGCCTTTCCCCCGCGAGGAGTGGGAGAAAACAGCGACTCTTGCCGAATGGAGCCCAATTCCCATCATGCTGGACGAGTCCATACGGGGTGAAGAAGATCTAAAGCGCGCGGCCAGTATGGGCTGCTGTCAGTATGTGAAATGCAATCTGATGAGGTCTTGCAGTTTCGGCGGCCTGATCCAGCACATACAACGGTCCCGGGAACTTGGCTTTCAGGTGGTGGTGGGAAACGATGTGGGATGCGAAATGGAATGTTACTACGAGGCCATGGCGGCAGCCTCTCTGGGGGTCCGAAACTCAGGAGATATGAACGGCTTTCTTCTGCAGCGGGAGCCGCTTTTGGAGCGGCCGTTGAGCGTCCGGCACGGATGCCTCGTTCCGCCGCCGGAGGGCATTTCGATGCTGAACCATACCGTATTGGAACGCTACGTTGTCAATCGGATACGGTGGGCCGGCAGCGAGGATATAGAGCCTCCACCATCGAAGGGCGGGCTTCGAAAAAGCCTGGTAAAGGAAAAAAGTCACTGATGTTGGGTGAGCATAGAAAAATTTTCTTGACAGATTGAAGATGAGCATATTATTGTATACAAATACAAATGCAAAAACAAAAACACCTCGATGGATGAGCATTGCTATGAGAAAGATCATGACAAACCGAAACCTCAAGGAGGTGGTGTACCAGCGATTGAAAAAGGGGATCTTGAATCAGGAGGTTTTGCCGGGAATGCGACTGCGGGAAGAAGAATTGGCCGAAAAATTGGGCGTTAGCCGGACGCCCATTCGTGAGGCCATTAATCGACTTCATCAGGAAGGGATGGTGGTTGTCATTCCACGTCGTGGAGCCTATGTGGCTCGCTTAACCCGGGAGGAAATAATAGAGAATCTGCTTATCCGGGAGGTGCTGGAGGGCCTAGCCGCTCGCCTGGCCGCTGAGAACATCTCTGAATCCACCCTGGAAGAGCTGCACTCCTGCATCGCACAATTCGTGGATAAAGACCTTATGGCAGACCTTGAGAATTATTCCCAGGCCAATGTGCAATTTCACAAGATGATCATTGCAGCCAGTAAGAGTAAAAAACTCATCAATCTTATCAGTAATCTTTTCGACCAGATGGATACGGTGCGCCTGCGCACCATATTGTTTCCCGGAAGGGCGGAAAAATCCCTGATTGAGCATCTGGAAATTCTGAGCGCCCTTGAAAAGAGAAATGCTGCCGGGGTAGAGCACCTGGTCCGGACCCATATACGGGATTTGCGCAAAACCGTGATGGAATCCACGATACACCCCGGAGGCATCTCCCTGAGCGCCATATGATTTTGTAAGGGCGCGCCGCGCCGTGCCACAACCAGAGGCCGGAGCGTATATTGATCTGTAGGAGCAATATGTTCCGGCGCGGGTCCGATGATTTTTCACTGAGAGGGGGAACCATTGAGCATGAAGATAGAAATTAACGCGGATTTTTGTAAGGGATGCGGATTTTGCATCGAGTATTGTCCCAAAAACGTGTACGAACTCTCCAATGAACTAAACAAAAAAGGGTACCAGCTCCCTCGGGTAGTGCGCCTGGAAGATTGTTCAGAATGCGGGTTGTGTGATCTCTATTGCCCCGAGTTTGCCATAGTACTCGACAATTCAGCATGAAGACAGGAGATTGAACTATGTCCAAAGCGGTAAGAACAGGGAAATGGTTTGTTCAGGGAGACGAGGCCATTGCAGAAGGTGCCATTGCTGCCGGCTGCCGATACTACGCGGGTTATCCCATAACGCCGGCCAGCGAGATCTCTGAAGCCGTGGGCCGCCGCATGCCCGAAGTGGGGGGGGTGGTAATACAGATGGAAGATGAACTGGCCTCTATTCACTCCGTTGGCGGTGCTTCCGTGGCCGGGCTCAAGGCCTTGACCGTCTCCTCGGGCCCGGGCATCAGTCTCAAGCTGGAAGGCCTGGGCTGGGGAATCAAGAACGAGATACCATACGTTGTCGTTGATGTTCAGCGCGCCGGGCCCAGCAACGGCGTGGCCACACGAGTGGGACAGGGTGATTTATACACGGTGAAATACGGTTCGGCTGGAGGCAACAACAGCATTATCGCGCTTTCTCCCCAGTCAACGCAGGAGGCCTTTGATCTGACCATCGAGTGCTTCAACCTGGCGGAGATCTTCCGAACCCCGGTGTTTCTGCTGACCGATGAGACAGTCGGCCACACAAGAGAACTACTTGTCATCCCGGATGAGTCGGAACTCAAGATCGTTCCAAGGTTCAAACCCACCGTTGCGCCGGAGCAGTTTCACATGTACCCCATGGACACACCGGGTGCCATCGAGCACCCCTTCCCCAACATTGGCGAAGGGTACGGAATCTGTGTCTCACCCTATACACATACCTCCAAAGGGTATGCCACCACATCAGAACGAGACCAGGACCGCATGGCCATCCGCCTGACGAAAAAGGTTTCGGATCACCTGGATATTCTCACCCGTGTCGAGACCCATTATCTGGATGATGAGGCGGAATGGGGTGTGGTTGCGTATGGAGGCAATGCCCGCCCCGCTCTGGCCGCGGTGAATATGGCGCGCGAGGCCGGCATCAAATGCGCCATGCTTCGCCCCATCATCATTTGGCCCTTCCCGGACGAGGAGGTATATCGCATGGCTTGTCGGGTCAAGAATATCCTTGTCCCCGAGCTGAACCGAGATGGCCAGTTGTCGCGGGAGGTGGCACGAGCGGCCAGGGGACAGGCGGAAGTCTGCCACTTGGGATCCGGAGGCGTTGAGCCCCACCTGCCCAGTGTGGTCCTGTCGGAAATTCAGAGGATGACCCAGTGAAATACACGCTCCGCCGTGGAATGGTTAATTCAACTTACATACAAAACATAAGGAGAGCATAACAATGTCTGCCGTTGCTCAAAAAGAACCGATCATACATCCACTGGTTCAAAAATATCTCCGAATTGAACGGATGCCGCATGCAGCCTGCCCGGGGTGCGGCATCGGCCAGGTGGTGCACGCCACGTTGCTGGCCTGTGATGATCTGGGCCTGACTCCCGAGAACACCGTATGGGTGCAAGGAGTCGGCTGCTCCAGCCGCATAACATACTCCTCATGGAAGGGCGACAACATCGATGCTCATCATGGCCGCATTTTTGCCGTGGCCACCGGCATGAAGATGGCAAAGCCCGACCTGAACTTCATTTGCTTCACCGGCGATGGAGACTGTGTTTCCATAGGCGGGAACCATTTTCTCCATGCGTGCAGAAGAAACCTTGACGTTACGGCCTTGCTGTTCAACAACGCCATTTACGGGATGACAGGCGGACAGGTGGCGCCGACAACGCCCGTGGGCGCCCACACCATGACAACCCCCTACGGCAACATCGAGGATCCCATCGACATTATGGAAGTGGCCGCGGCCGCAGGAGCCGCTTATGTAGCCCGATGGCGATCAGTGGACTTTCAACCCCTGGTGCGATCCATAAAGAAAGGGGTCCAGACCAAGGGGTTCGCCCTCATCGAGGTACTGACTCCCTGTCCAACCCAGTTCGGCCGCTACGTGCTCCGCACAGCGGATGCCAAGAAAGTTTTCCAATGGTATAAAGAGCACACTATTACGAAAAAGCAGGCGGAAAAGCTTTCTCCCGAAGAGCGCGAGGGAAAAATCGTTCTCGGGGAGTTCGTCCACCGAGAGGACCGCACCGGTATCGTAGAGCGTTACTGGGAGCAGGTGAAGCACATACAGGGCGAGGAGGTGTGATATGGGCAGTATCGGGATTCGATTTGCGGGTTTCGGAGGGCAGGGGCTCCTGCTGGCGGGGGTCATGCTGGGCAAGGCGGCTGCCATTCTGTCCGGTAAAAACGCTGCACAAACTCAATCATACGGAACGGAAGCACGAGGTGGGGCCAGCCAGTGTAACGTTGTTATTTCGGATGAGCCCATTACGTGCGTCGGCGTGGTGAACCCCGATTCGTTCATCTGCATGAGCCAGGAAGCCTACGACAAGCTGATCGACGATGTACGCCCCGGTGCCCAGGTCTATTACGACTCGGACCTGGTCAAGATCAAGGAAATCGAGGGCGTCCAGCAAATTTCCATCCCCTCTACCCGCACAGCAATCGATAAACTGGGCCGCAAGATTGTCGCCAATATGGTCATGCTGGGGGCATTGGTGGAGGGAACCGGGGTAGTGGACGCGGAAGAACTCAAGGAATGTATCAGCAGCGATGTTCCCAAAGGGACGGAAGAGCTGAATATTCGCGCTTTTGAAGAAGGGCGGCGTCTGTATAGGGAGGTTATGAATCAGTGAAGCTCTACGAGTATCAAGGCAAGGAGATTTTTCGCGAATACGGCGTGCCCGTGCCCAGCGGAGCGGTGGTGTCATCCGCTGACGAGGCCGCTGATGCTGCAAACTCCCTGACTTTCCCATTGGCCGTGAAGTGCCAGCTTCTCCGCGGGAAACGCGGCAAATCCGGTTTGATCCGACGCGTTGGCTCCGTTGAAGAACTCAGGGAGGCAGCCGCAGATCTCCTGGGAAAAGCCGATTGGGGTGCGTCAGAACCAAGACTGCTGTTGGAGCCCTGGTTGGACATCCAGAAAGAGTTCATGGTCTCCATCACCGCAGATCCTGTCTCCGGAGGACCTGTGCTCCTGGCCAGCACGTTCGGCGGGATGGATGTGGAGGAGGCCGCGGAAGATCCCGAGAAGCTCAAGCGATATACTATTGATATCGTCCGCGGACTCCAGCCCTTCCATGCCCGCAACATCGCTTACGATCTAGGCTTGCGGGGAAAGAGCATTCGGGAAGGCGCAGCGCTGTTCTTCAACTTGTATAGGGCCTTCCGAGGATGCGACGCGGAATTGGTGGAAATCAATCCTTTGACGATGCTGTCTGATGGAAGCCTTACGGCCATGGACTCCAAGATCAATATTGATGACAGCGCGCTGGGCCGCCAGAAAAGATTTCTAAGAGGCCGTGATCAGTTCGATACTGATACGGAATACGAAGCTGCCAAGGAAGGCTTCTCATATGTGACTATTTACCCGGACGGAGATATAGGGATTATGTGTGCCGGAGCCGGGCTCACCATGACCGTCATCGACTTGATCCACCAGTTTGGGGGCCGCCCCGCTAACTTCCTGGAATTCGGCGGGCCCCTGTACCAGCGTACGGTTAAGGCCATGCGCTTTGCCCTCGTCAATCCCCGCATCAAGGTGCTGGTCATTTGTGTATTTGGCCTCATCGCCCGAACCGATGTTATTGCCGAGGGCCTGGCTGTGGCAATCAAAGAGAATAAACCGCGGATTCCCCTGGTGGTATGCATGAGGGGCACCGGCCAGGAGCGAGCATGGGAGATACTTCGAGAAGTGGGGCTGGAATCTGAAAAGGATAACGAGGTGGCCATCCGCCGAGCGATAGCCATAGCAGGAGGGAGCGAATGAGCGCGTTTGTTTTTGCCGATACACCCGTTGTGATTCAGGGTATAACGGGGCGCGAGGGGATGTTCTGGACGAAGCACATGAAGGCTTACGGCACCAACATCGTTGCCGGTGTTACCCCCGGGAAGAGCGGTGAATCGGTAGAAGGTATACCCGTCTACGATACGGTAAATGAAGCCATGCGCCACCACACTATCGAGCTCTCGGTGGCCTTTGTTCCTGCCGCAGGCGTCAAGGATGCCGTTTTTGAAAGCCTGGATGCAGGCATTCGCAAGATGGTCACCCTGGCGGACGGCATTCCACTCCATGATCAGATGGAGATCCGAAGCCACGTCCTGGATGTGGGAGCCACAGTAATCGGCGCCAACTGCGCCGGAACGGCCACCATCGGAGAGGCCATGCTGGGCTTTCTTCCCGTGTGGCTCGATTATGTATACAAACCCGGCAATGTGGGCGTCATTACCCGAAGCGGCAGCCTCACCAATGAGACGACTTCCCACCTGGTGGCTGCGGGCATGGGGATGACCACCGTTTTTGGCGTGGGAGGAGACCCGGTACCTGCAACCCGCATGACAGAGGTTATGAAGCTTCTGGAGGAGGACCCCCAAACCGAGGCCTTAGTGATCGTCGGCGAACTGGGAGGGACCATGGAGGAAGAGGCCGCTCAGTTGATAGAGAGCGGTGGGTTCACCAAGCCCGCAGCGGCATTTATCTCCGGTGCATCAGCACCTCCCGAAAAGAAAATGGGCCATACAGGCGCTATAATCATGGGAAATAAAGGGACTGTAAAGGGAAAAGTGGAAGCACTGGAGTCGGTAGGTGTTCGGTGCGCGCCCAGGCCATCCCTCGTTCCCGAAGCCCTCAGGGAATCTATCAAGGCAAAGCTGTGAGAAAGCACGAAATTCGAAGACAAAAACGTTTTGCACGACCATGACAATGGCCACAACGCAGCATGAAAAGAGGATGAGTTTTTGACAGGATGACAGGATTAAGAAAATCTGGCTCGCTCTTTTGGCCCGTTAAAAAAATTTTTTTATAGAAATCTTTAAATCTTGAATGGTTACACTTGTCTCGAATTTCGTATTCCGATATTCGAGTTTTCTTGACGGGGGTGAATCCATGGCAAATAAGATACTGGTAACTGAGGATATAGTAGGACCCGGCATCCAGCGGCTTGTTGACAAATATGATGTGACCCGCGACAAGGATTTATGGAAAGATCCACAGCGCCTGCTGGAATCGGTCGGCTCGTTCGATGCCCTCGTGGTACGCAACCAGACAGCGGTCAATTCAGAGGTTCTGGCCGCCGCCGCACAATGCAAGGTCATAGGAAGAGCCGGTGTAGGAGTGGACAATATCGACGTTGAAGCGGCCTCCAACCATGGCATTGTGGTAACCTTTGCGCCGGATGAGAATGCCATTTCCGTGGCCGAGCATGTCATGGGTGTGATGCTTTGCATAGCACGAAAGCTGCCGGCAGCGGATGAATCGGTCAAGCAGGGGCGGTGGGAAAGAATGCGGTACCTCGGCACGGAACTTTACGGGAAGACCCTGGGTGTCCTGGGGCTCGGCAAAATCGGATGCCGTGTAGCGCTGAGAGCCAAATCCTTCGGCCTGCATATCATTGCGTATGATCCATACCTGACTCGGCACCACCTCAATGTAACCGAAACCGGCGCGGAACTGGTGGACCTGGATACACTTCTTGCCCGCTCCGATTTCATCACTGTTCATCTGCCCCTGACCGAAGAAACTATGCACTTGCTCAATGAAAGCCGCCTGTCCGGAATGAAGCCGACGGCAATCCTGATCAACACATCCAGAGGCCCTGTTGTGGATGAAAAGGACCTCTATAAGGTTTTAAAAGAACGCCGGATCGGGGGCGCCGCCCTTGATGTCAGGGAGAAGGAGCCGCCGGGAGACAGCCCCCTTCACGAGCTGGATAACATCCTCCTAACACCTCATGTGGCCGGCTTTACCCGCGAGGCTCAAGACAAAGTCACCGATTCTGTGGGCGAAGACGTTGACAGAGTCCTCTCCGGTCTTCCGGCACTGCGCTTTGTTAATTTTTCCCTCCCCCGGCGACACTGATATGAGGAAATCCGGGCAATTTGAAGGTGAAAATGTAATGGTGAGTTTTCACAATACCGCATTGAAAATTCAGCGGACGCCTTCAAACTTGGCAAGCCGGAAATTCCTGCCGCACGCTTTTTCATCTTTTGCATCTTCACTGGATTATCAAAACACGGCATGAACAGTGCCGTTAGTGATTATTGGAGAGTGATGCGGATAAAAAAAGTTGACACGACTGAAAGGATGTGATAAATTTCCTTCATAAAAAAATATTTTGAAGGATTTAATTCATCATGCGCACCGATAGCGCCGTGAATTATTCTTTACCATTGGAGAAGATAATTCAGGACAGGTTTGAGCAACTGACCCCTAATCAGGCTAAGTTGGCGCGGTATTTTCTTGCGCAGCAGCAGCACATCGTGTTCAAACCCGCTGCCAAGATTGCCCGCGAGGTAGGTGTAAGCGAGTCAACCGTGGTGAGATTTTCCATCGCTTTGGGATTCGAAGGATTTGCTCACCTTCAGAACAAATTAAAGGAGTCTCTGATCAGCCGTATTTCCCCTACCCAGCGCCTTCGGGCTGTGGAAGGCTGGCATGATGGATATTTCGCGGCATTTGAGGCGGATCGGGAAAATATTGACCGAACCCGGGACAGCAATTCACCTGAGTGGGTTGACCAGGCCGTCAGGATGATCCTGGAGGCCAGGCGCGTGTATATTCTCGGTTATAGGCCGTCCAAATCCGCGGCCGATTTCTTTGCTACCATACTTGGCCAGGCTGTGCCGGATGTTTATGCAATCGATGCCGGCAGTGGCGAGCACATCAGCATGCTCATGAACTTTACACCGGAGGATCTAGTGATCGCCATCAGTTTTCCGCGCTATTCCAGGAAAATTTACGAAGTTTTCAAGTGGGCCCATAGCACCGGATGTAAGCGCATTGCCATCACGGACAGTAGGGTGGCACCAATCGGGCGAATCGCTGATGTGGTCCTGCTGGCCAACGTCAGATATCCTTCCTATTTCAACTCCAATGCGGGGGCCTTTGCGCTGATCAATTGTATCATCTCCTCAGTGGTCCAGAGGATACGACGGCAGTCCCTCCACCGGTTGACCCGTTTGGAGAATATGATGAAAGAGATGAATGAGTTGATGGAATAAGCATTAAATATAGTATGGAGTGATTCGGGTTATGCCGGAGCGTGTGACCGCTGTAGATAAGAGACGATTTTCGCTTAGACCTGCTTACGTAAGGAGGCATGGCAATCATGGCACAATTTGATTATACAATCGTGGAGGAGGCTGCCAAGGAGCTTTACATTCGCGCGCTGTGCGATCTGCCGCCCGATGTTCGTGATGCACTGAAAAAAGCAGCCCAACGTGAAACACAGCCCACGGCCAAAAAGATATTCGAGACCTTTCTGAAAAACATCGAGGTGTCGGACAAGAACAAGATGCTCATCTGCCAGGATACAGGGCTTCCCATTTACATGGTCAAGATAGGTGATCAATATCACTGGCATGGAGCCGAGGTGAAGAAGCGCATTAACGAGGGTGCCAAACGCGCCACCCTGGAATTCCCCTTTCGAGGGAGTTCCACACACCCCATCACACGGGTAAATCCTCAGAACTCCGTGGGGGAGAACCTACCTGTGATGTACTGGGACTTCATGGAGGGGGCGGAGCATCTGGACATCCTTATGATTCCCAAGGGCTCGGGATCAGAGAACATGAGCGCGATGAAAATGTTTATCCCCGCCGATGGTGTGAAGGCTCTCAAAAAGTTCGTCATCGACACCTTTGTCGAGTCGGGGTCCAATCCTTGTCCGCCTGGGGTCATCGGTGTGGGGATTGGCGGTACCGCTGACCTTGTGCTAAAGCTGGCCAAGGAGGCCATTGCCCGTCCAGTTGGACAGCGCCACACGGACCCGGAAATCGCCAAGATGGAGGAGGAATTGGAGGAAGCCATCAATGCCACTGGCAACGGTCCCATGGGCCTTGGCGGCGATGTGTCTACCTTGGCCGTCCACATTGAGACGGCTTACACCCATATTACCCAGAATCCCATCGCCATCAATACACAATGCTGGCCCGCGCGTCGAGCCCGGGCAAAGATTTATCCCGACGGCCGTGTGGAATACGGGTTTTAAAGCATGCAATGCCACTGCCGGGAAAATTCGGATATCGAACTACGAAATTCGGAATAAAAAAATTTCAGGCCGGATGCCGGATACCGAATAAGGGGATAGGCGGGGATATATAGAGAATAGAGTATATCCCAGTATCCCGTTAAAAAATACATTTTTCCATAGTCGATACTCGAATTTCGTGCTTTGACATAGGAGGATACGATGGCGGAATACTTGCTGAACACACCTTTGAGCGAGGCGGATGTTCGAAAGCTGAAGATCAACGATATCGTCCGGATTAACGGGATTATTTTCGGCATTCGAGACCTCACGCAGATTTACATGTTTGACCAGAACCATGAACCTCCTGTCAGTCTGGAAGGGGCGGCCTTGCTCCACACGGCACCCAGCCTGAAAAAAGTGGGAGACAAATGGGAGGCTATTTGCGTGGGCACAACCACAAGCACACGCATGGATCGTTTCAGCCCCGGGCTCATCGAAAAGTACGGGGCGCGTGCAATTATCGGCAAATCCGGGCTGTTGGAGGGAAGTCTTGAGGCAATGAAAAGGCAGGGCGCCGTTTATCTGGCCATCGTGGGAGGCGCAGCCGCCGTGGAAACCCTCCAGATCGAGGAAGTGGCCGCAGTTCACTGGGAACACCTCCATCCTGAAGCGCTCTACGAGTTTCGGGTCAAAGATTTTGGCCCACTCACAGTGGCCATGGACTCCCATGGAAACCATCTGTACTTCAACGTCAAGAGCGAGGCCAAACGGCGACTCCCTGAGATTTACAAAAAACTCGGAGTGGCTTGATACGGAAGAAGGGAATCCGAATATCAAAACGTTTTGAATTTCGGAAATGATGATTTTTGAATTTGTTTCGAATTTCGCATTTTGATGTGCGAATTTTCTCCAATGGAGGGGTATATGTTTCACAAGCGGGCTTTGCAGTGCGCAGGAGCGCGAATGGGTATCATTTCCAATAACGGGGAACTCATTCGTGAATACAGGTACTTCAATGACACGGTCATGGAATCCATATTGACCAATGTCCACCGACTTGTTGAAATCCCCTTCGAGGAAGGACGAGATGCCGATTTCATCGTGGTGGATGACCCTCAGGTGAATCCCAGGGTGGAGATCAACGAGAAGACATGTTTTTGCGCGGGTGATTTCAGCAGGTGGGAGAAGACATGTGCCGATAACCGTTACAGCCTTTTTGGCAACCTTGGTCTCTTTTTCCGATACACCATGGCCACCCTGGAGCGTTTTCACAACATTTACAGCTTCCATGCCAGCTCTATGTATATTCCCAGCAACAACACCATTTTGCTCATCGTTGGAGGAGCCGGGGCAGGCAAGACTATTTATCTGCTGGAAGCAATCATGTCGGGCTGGAAGATACTGAGCACGGAGATGACTCACTTCCGCTTCACCGATACGGGATATGAAGTTATCAAGGGCGCCCTGTTCGACAATATCAGGGTCGGGAACCTGGTGTACGATTTTCCAGAGGTACCGAATAAACTGGGCATCCAGGTCCCGCAGGTTGAAGATGTGTGGGGGCACAAAATCGCTCTCGATTTAACCTCTCTTCAAGCCGAGGACGTATACGTGAATCCCCGGCTCCAGATTATCAATGCCCACATTGAGTCCCACCGACCCACAGCGAATGTAACTGTGATGAAGAAAAAGGATAAAGTGGTCTGGACCCTTTACCAGAATGCCAGCGAGAAACTCTCACCGCCCTGGTTGATGTATGAACAGATGCCGGTGGCGGGATGCGATGATCCTCCACTGGCTTGGAAAAGGCTGGAGACCATGCGTCGAATTGTGGATGAGGCTGACATGCTTCCGGTGAAATCCATTGTCGCCGGGGCCAAAAACTGTTTGGAGGGAATTGAAACATGAGCGTGAAGGCGTTTGATGGCGTGTTTGAGATGCCTGTGGAAGGGCGAACGGTGAAGCCAAGGCAAACAGGCGTTACCATGTTGATCGACAAAGGGCTCGGACTGACGGCCACCGAGGACTTATTGGAAATGGCCAACGATTGCATCGATATCATCAAGATGACTTTCGGCACAACAGCTTTTATGGACCTGAATGTAACTCAGGAAAAGGTGGAGATCATTACCGGCTATGACACAATCACCATGCCCGGTGGAACTTTCATGGAGGTTGCCCTGTGGCAGGGGGCGTATCCTCAGTATCTGAAGCGTTGCAAGGAATTGGGCTTCAATGGCATAGAGATCAGCGACGGCACCATAGAGTTCGACGTGGAAACACGCAAGGATTGTATCAAGCGTGCTGTTGACATGGGGTTTGTGGTGCTGACCGAAGTGGGAAAAAAGGACCCAAGCGAAATAGTGGCCATGGACCTCATGCACAAGGAGATCGCCTCTGATCTGGAATGCGGGGCATTCAAAGTCATCGTGGAGGCCCGAGAAGCCGGCAAAGGGGTCGGCATCTATGATAAGGATGGCAAGATCAAATCGGACGAGATCGATGAGATCATTAAAGGCGTCGACGACATCACAAAGCTGGAATGGGAAGCCCCGATTAAAAACCAGCAGCAGGAACTGATCCTGCGGTTTGGATGTAATGTGAGTCTGGGCAACATACCACCCGAGGACATCCTTGCACTGGAAGCGCTGCGCTGCGGGCTCAGGGGAGATACTCTGAAAAAAGCCTGGCTGGCAAATAAAGAATGGAAGAAGTAATTTTGTTACCACAGAGATCGCAGAGATAGAGAACAAAGAATTTAATCTATTTTTATGTTCAGCGTTCTCTGTGGCGAAACGTTTTTTCCCATACGAAAGAGCTGTAATGGAATCAATCAAAGCCGATATTCTGATTCTCGGGTCGGGTGGTGCGGGGTTGATGGCCGCGCTTCAGGCGTATGACGCCAATGATACGCTGGACATCGTTTTGGCTGCGAAAGGCGTCCTGGGGAAGGGGGGATGCAGTCGCATGGTCCAGGGAGGCTTCAATGTGGTTCTGAATCCAGAGGACTCTCACATGAAGCACTTCACGGACACCCTGAAAGGCGGACAGTTCATTAATAATCAGGATTTGGCCTGGACGCTGGTCACCAACGCTACCCCGGTTATCAAGGCGATGGAAACCCGTTACGGATGCTTTTTCGACCGGAACCCGGATGGGACAGTACACCAGAAGCCGTTCGCCGGGCAGTGCTTTGACCGGACGGTTCACAAAGGAGATTTGACCGGCATCGAGATTGTATCCAGGGCTGTTGACCAGATCTTTAAACGCAATATTCGAGTGATGGACGAACATCGGGCGGTGGATCTGCTGTTTGATGGGAGCGGTTCTCGAGTAGTGGGAGCCCTGCTGGTGGACATCAGGCGGGGGAAATTCATCGTGGTCAACGCCCGGGCGACGCTGGTGGCCACCGGCGGCGGGCCAACCATGTACAGATATTTTGCCCCTTCAATGGATAAGTCGGCCGACGGTCTTGCCATGCTGTATCGCAGCGGCGCGGAAATGGTGGATATGGAAATGGTCCAGTTTCATCCTACGGGATTGCTGGTCAAAGGATCAATCGTGGCTGGGACGGTCCTGGAGGAGGGTTTGAGGGGTGCAGGGGCGCACCTCTATAACGCTCAGGGCGAGCGGTATATGGAGAGATATGCCCCGGACGTCAAGGAAAGAGCCACCCGCGACGTGGTCTCGCGTAGCGGTTACCTTGAAATTATGGCGGGCCGTGCTTTTGACCACGGTGGTGTCAACCTGGACGGGTCTCACCTGGGGGCAAACTTCATTTACAAGAATTTCCCGGGAATGGCCCAGCGGTGTGCTGATTATGGATTCGACCTGGGAAAAGGGCCTGTTCCTGTTACCCCGACAGCTCACTACTTTATGGGCGGGGCTATCATCACCGCGCAATGCAGAAGCACCCTCGATGGACTTTTTGTCGCGGGAGAGGATTCCGGCGGCGTACACGGCGCCAACCGGCTGGGCGGCAACGGTATTGCTGATAGTTGCGTTTTTGGTTCTCTGGCCGGAAAAGCCATGTCTCAGTATGCCCCTGAACAGGAACTTATGGAACCCGATCCAGTTAGGCTGGAGGAGATTCAACGCCAGGTGTTGAAGCCTTTCGATAATAGTGATGGCGAATCTCCATTCCCCTTTTGCGCCCGACTTCGCGAGCTTATGTGGACCAAGGTGGGTTTGGTGCGAAACGGCAAAGACCTTCAGGAGGCCGTAGATGAATTGGAAGAGATGGCGGACAGAGCCGGCCGAGTGAGGGTGGACGGCAATTTGCCTTATAATCTGAAATGGCATGAGTGGATCAACCTGATTAACATGATAACGGTTTCGCGGATTGTGGCCCGTAGCGCCCTCCTCCGCAAGGAGAGCCGTGGTTCTCACTTTCGCAGCGATTTCCCGAATCAGGATAATAAAAACTATCTGGTCAATTATTTTGTGAGGCGAGATACCGATCAACCGCAGTTCGAGGCGCGCCCTGTAAAGTTATCACAGATGGCACCCCCCGACTTGGAAGCATCCGCCGCCGCGGCGGGAGGCGGAAACCCCGGAAAGTCAGAGCGGTAGGAGGAATAGCGCATAATATGTCCGATGAAACTATGGTACAGTTCAGAGCTCCCCTCAGGAGGGGCGAAGACGATCCTTACCGCTGGCGCAGCACTCTGCCCGGGATGTGGGCATGGTTGTGGCAGCGGATTTCGGCACTGTTAATAATCGTCTTTTTTGGACTTCACCTTGTCCTGACGTATCGCCCCTTGATCCAGTTGCTTCTGCTCATGGTAGTGACGTTCCACGCTGCTCTTGGGCTGCGAGTGATATTACTCGATCTCGGGGTGGTGCACGTTAGATATCAGCGCGCCCTTTTTGGTGGGTTGATGACCCTGGGCATTATATTGCTGGTCCTGATTTGGACCTCCATCTACTAAGCAAAATTCGAGTGTTGAAATACGAATTTATCGACGGGACTTATGGATATTTCAGCCGCCATATTGCAATAGATAGAATGAACAGGGTGAAGCAATGACGGTCCGAGTGTTTAAGATATTCCGGTACGATCCCACCACAGGCGAGGGCGACAGATACGACCGGTTTGAGCTGAATGTGGAGAATGAAGAGCAGACCTCTGTTCTGGATGCTCTTTTCCGCATCAGGGATGGTGAGGACAGCACAGTCGCCTTTCGCTGCGCTTGCCGAGTGGGGATGTGCGGCTCGTGTGCAATGGTTATAAACGGTCGAGAGCGGCTGGCATGCAAAACCATCATAGGAGACTTGCCGCCTGGAGAGATTACTGTCCGTCCTTTGAATCACTTTCCCGTTGTGAAGGACCTGACGGTTGATCTTCAGCCGTTTTTTGAGAAGTATAGAAAGATCCAGCCATATTTTGAGCCAAAAAGCGACATGCAGGAGCCCGCAATTATCCGGCCCGATTCGGAAGAGCGGCGCATTATTTCCAACCATACAGAGTGCATTGCGTGTGGGGCCTGCGTGTCTTCTTGCACCATGGCGTTTTGGGACGATGAATACGTCGGTCCAGCGGCTTTGAACCGCGCTTTTGCTTTGCTGGCGGACAGCCGGGATGGGCTTGGTTCAGAACGATTGTTACGCGCACTGGGAGAACACGGCTGCTTCAGGTGTCATTCGGAATTCAACTGCACCGAGGTCTGCCCAAAGGAATTCAGCCCCACACGCGCAATCAAATACATACAAATGCGCGCCCTCAAAGAAGGTCTGCCCTGGAAAAAGATTCCCGAGCCCGGAATAGATGAGGCCATTGAAACGTCCGTTTCCCCATCCAAAAAGCCGCGGGATGAAGAATGGAGCAGGCGGCGATTTTTATCCCGTGCTGTACAAGCATTGGGAGGAGGATCAGCAGCATTACTGACCGGGCTTTTGTGGGCTTCCACACAGGGTCCTTCCCTGGTATTGCGGGAAAGACAGTGGGTGCGTGTGGGCAAGCTCTCAGACCTTGCGCCGGGACAGATACACAACGTCACTATTTCCTTTGATGTGAAAGACGGATACCACACAAGCCGCGTTATCCGCCCCCTAATGGTCTCCCGAGAAGCAGGGGCTGGTGAACTGGTTGTTTTTCAATCTAAATGCCCTCACCTGGGCTGTACAGTTCGATGGGACGACCGCAAAGGACTCTTTTTCTGTGCCTGTCATGGAGGCCAGTTTTACAGGGACGGGAGGGTCAAGGCAGGTCCTCCTCCCAGGCCCCTGGATCGGTATCAGTTCAAGGTCGAGAGCGGTGAATTAATGGTCTTGGAGGCGTAACTCGTGGGAATCAGGCCGTTTATAAAACAGCGCCTGGGGCTGGATTCGCTGAATGATGTGCTGCTGGGCAAACCAGTGGGTGAGGATGTTAACTGGCTGTTTACCCTGGGAAGCCTATCGTTACTGCTCTTTATGGTCCAGGCCGTTACAGGAACAGTGCTGGCATTTTACTACGTCCCTTCACCGGACTATGCGTATCAGAGTATGGAATATATTGTTCGGGATGTGACGCTGGGCGGCGTTATCCAGGGCATTCACCACTGGGCCGCGTCTGCAATGGTCATTGTGGTTGTACTCCATATGATGCGCACTTTTTTCTTCGGTTCCTACCTGGCGCCGAGGGAACTGACCTGGATTGTCGGCGTTCTGCTGCTGGTGGCGACATTGGCCTTTGGATTCACCGGCTACTTGCTTCCGTGGGACCAGAAGGCTTACTGGGCCACGGTGATAGGAACAAGTGTGCCCAAGGATATCCCGATTATCGGCCCTTACATTACTCGGCTGTTACGCGGGGGAGAAGAGGTTTCCGCCCTGACCTTGAGCCGGTTTTACTCGGTTCACATGTTGATCTTACCAGCGTGTATGATGTTATTTGTCGGGCTGCACATTTACCTGATACGGCTTCACGATATGGCCGGCCACTGGCGTGAAGATCATCCCGGCAAATCCCGCAAGCACCCCTTCTTCCCGTACAGCATGTTCAAGGATTCGGTGGTTTTTACCGCTGTTTTCGCGCTAATCCTCGTGCTGGCGCTTGTCGCACCTCCGGAACGAGAAGAAATAGCAGGAACTCTTGACCCCGCCTATCAACCTCGCCCGGAATGGTATTTCATGTGGTTGTTCCAGTTGCTTAAATATTTTGAGGGCAAGTTTGAAGCGGTAGGCTCGCTAGTTATTCCCGGTATCGGCTTTCTTCTGCTGCTTATTCTCCCGTTCCTGGGCCGAAACCGAAGTCGAAACCCGGCTGACCGACCGCTGGTATCAGCCCTGGTGGTTACCGCTTTTTTGGCCCTTGTATATATGAGCTTTTTAGGGGCGGCCGACTCGTATTTACCCTATGGAAAGGTTGCGACCATTCCAGACCGTCCCCTCCATCCGAAGGAAGTCAAGGGTGTCCAGGTGTTTGTTGATAAGGATTGCGCTTACTGCCATCACATATTGGGCCGCGGGGGCCGGCGGGAAGGTCCTGATCTGTCCAACGTAGTGGCCAAGGACCGCTCCAAGGAATGGCTGATACGCTTCATACGGGATCCGAAGTCCGTTAATTCGTGGTCTGTTATGCCGAAGTATGACTTTACACAGGATGAGTTAGAAGCCCTGGCCCAGTACATTCTGGCTCTTGATTTCGATACATATCATCCCCGGCTTGTTGATCGCCAAAAAGTGCTGGAGGGCCGAATTCCCGTTAAGCAATAAATCATTTGATCGCTTGTCAAGAGACCATTTTTTACTTGACAAAAATGGTATCATGATGGAATAACAAATGAAAATGAAAGATAAGGAGCGGCTGCGACAACTAACGCATCAAGCCCTTGCTAAAAGTTGAGAGGAAATGCAAGATATTCGGATCGCCGCTGTCGCAATGAGATCAAAGGTGGGCGAGACCACGGCGAATCTGGCCCGGATGGAAAAATTTATTCAAGAAGCGCATGCTCAAGGAGTTACGCTGATCTGCTTTCCCGAAATGTGTGCAACCGGGTACAGTATTGAGGATGACATCCTGTGTCATGGAGAGTCGATTCCGGGGTACGCCACAGATGCAGTGGTCCGGATGGCTAAAACGTATGGGATGGTCATTCTGGCTGGTGTGGCCGAGAACGGACAGAATGGACGATTGAGCATAAGCCACTTTGCGGCAGCACCTCAGGGCATTCTGGGAGTGTATCGAAAGATCCATCTGGGCGGCGTTGAGCAGCGTATTTATCAACCGGGCAGGCGAGTGCCGGTATTCCGATTCGATGGGTTCGCCTTCGGCATCGAACTTTGTTACGATGCACATTTCCCAGAGCTCAGTACAATTCTGGCAATGGAGGGAGCGGAGGCGATTTTTATTCCCCATGCCTCGCCTCTGGAAACCCCCTCAGAAAAAAGAGATCGGTGGATGCGATACCTGGCAGCTCGGGCATACGATAACAGCCTTTTCGTGGTAACATGCAATCAGGCGGACCTTCAGCGCAAAGGACTTCCCCTTCCTGGCGTGGCGATTGTCCTTGATCCTCGCGGGCTGGTGATGGAAGAGTTCGTTGGCGGTGGCGAGGGGATGATCATAGCGAATCTGAAAACCGACGATCTCGACGAGGTAAGGGGGAATGAGAAACGGTTTTTTTTGCGGCACCGAAAACCCGAGATTTATCGGGATCTCTTGGCTTCCATGTTGGAAGACGTCCCTGATGATACGTTTGGGCGCAGAGAAAAATTATTGATCAACAGGTACAAATAGAGGTGAGCGGATGCCATTAGAAAAACATCTTTCATGAGCATTCACGGTCAGTGCAAAATCGTAAAAGGCCCCTTTTTCAATAAATTTCGAATTTCGAATTTTTTTTAGGAGGGGTGAGGCTGTAATAAGGGTTTACTGAATAACACCACATGGAGGAGGAACACAATATGGCAGAATCTGAAACCCCTTTGTTGGATGAACTGGAAAAAGGGCCTTGGCCGAGCTTTGTGAAGGACATGAAGCTTGTTGCCGAAAAGAAACCCGCCACAAAGGACCTCTTGAAACAACTGGAGCGTTCCTACAAGGACAAAATCGGACACTGGAAACACGGCGGCATCGTCGGCGTTATGGGATATGGGGGCGGTGTGATCGGAAGATATTCCGACCTGCCCGATGAATTCCCGAACGTTCAGTCATTCCACACCATGCGCGTCAATCATCCCAGCGGCTGGTTTTATACCACTGATGCCTTGAGGAAGATTTGTGACGTCTGGGATACATACGGAAGCGGGATGACCAATATGCATGGTTCCACGGGCGATATCATTCTGTTGGGAACAACAACGGAGAACCTGCAGCCCTGCTTCGACGCCCTGTCGGAGGCGGGCTTTGACCTGGGCGGATCGGGCTCAGCGCTGCGCACTCCCAGTTGCTGTATTGGTCCGGGGCGATGTGAATGGTCATGTATTGATACCCTTGATCTCTGTAATGACCTGACACAGACCTTCCAGAACGAGATGCATCGGCCAATGTGGCCGTACAAGTTCAAATTCAAAATCTCTGGATGTCCCAATGACTGTGTCGCGGCGATCGCTCGAGCTGATCTATCGATCATAGGAACATGGAAAGATGAGATCCAGATCGATCCCCAGGCCGTGAAAGACTATGCCGGTGCGGGGTTGAATGTCCAGGCCGATATCTGCAACCAGTGTCCCACGAATTGCATGGAATGGGACCCCAAGAGCCAGACCCTGAAAATTTATGACGAGGACTGTAACCGCTGCATGCACTGCATCGACGAGATGCCAAAGGCACTGCGTCCGGGAAAGGAACGAGGCGCCACATTACTGGTGGGCGGCAAGGCCCCAATACTGGAGGGCGCTCAGCTTTCATCGGTGATCGTTCCCTTTATGAAAATGGAACCTCCCTACACCGAGCTTAAGGATCTTATAGAGAAAATGTGGGAATGGTGGGATGAAAACGCCAAGATGAGAGAGCGAATCGGAGAATTGATCAACCGTTTTGGCATGCGGAAATTCTTGAAAGAGATGGGACTTCAGCCAGTTCCGCAGATGATTAAAACTCCGCGCGCTAATCCTTATTACTTCTGGGATCCAGAGGATATCGAACTTCGACAAGATAAATAATTCGATAAGATAAATAGGAGGTATAATACAGTGGGAAAAACAGATATAGGCCCTCCGGATTATAAAACCATGCTCCACCCCGTTATTAAGAAAAATTACGGGCAGTGGAAATATCATGAAATCCTTGGACCCGGCGTGCTGATGCACGTGGCCGAGAGCGGTGATAAGATTTATTCCGTCAGGGCCGGATCCGGACGCTTGGTGAGCACCGATTTCATTCGCGGGGTCTGCGAAATCGCCGATAAATTCTCCGACGGCTACCTGCGCTTCACCAGCCGGCATAACCTGGAGTTCTTTGTCACCGACGAGAAAAAAGTGGAATCCTTAATTGCAGAGTTGGAGAGCAAAGGGTTCCCTGTGGGTGGAACGGGCAATTCGATAACCAGCATCGTGCATACCCAGGGCTGGGTCCACTGCCACACCCCGGCCACCGATGCTTCAGGTCCCGTTAAGGCGGTTATGGATGACTTGTACGATTATTTCACATCCATGACGCTGCCGGCGCAACTGCGCATTGCTCTGGCGTGCTGCCTGAACATGTGCGGCGCGGTTCACTGCTCGGACATCGCCATTCTCGGCATCCATAGGCTTCCGCCCAAGGTGGAGAACGAACGTCTGCGCAATGTCTGCGAGATACCCACGACCATTGCGTCATGCCCAACGGGGGCCATTCGTGCCAACCCGAAAGAGAAGAGCGTGCTGGTCAATGACGAACGCTGCATGTATTGCGGCAACTGCTATACCATGTGCCCCGCCATGCCCCTGGCGCACCCCGAAGGAGACGGCATCTCCATCTGGGTGGGCGGAAAGGTTTCCAACAAGCGCACCCCGCCCCGGTTCTCCAAGCTGGCGATACCATTTCTTCCCAACAACCCGCCGCGATGGCCGGAGGTTGTGGATGCTGTGAGGAATATTGTTGAGGTGTACGCCAAGGACGCCAGGAAATTTGAGCGAGTGGGCGACTGGATCGATCGGATAGGCTGGGAAAAATTCTTCAAGAAGACCGGCATCAAATTCACGATGCAACATATTGACGATTTCAAGCTTGCGCCTGAGACTTACAGGACCTCAACGCATTTCAAATTTTAGATAAAAACAGTGATTTTCTTTCAGGCACACACCCCTGCGCCGGGCAATCAGGGGGCAGGGGTGCGTCTGAAAAAGATGCGGAGCACTCAGCTACTGTCGAGGCAATAGAGTATTGATGATGTTTGGTTGTAAATTGATTTTCCAAAAACAATGACAAATGAGTATCCACGTCTGATTGTTGCCGCCCTGCGGGGGGGAGCGGGAAAAACTGTTCTTTCAATGGGCCTGATTGCGGCCTGGCGAAACAAGGGGCTGAAAGTCGTTCCTTTCAAGAAAGGTCCTGATTATATTGATGCGGGGTGGCTCTCTTTGGCAGCGGGTCGCCCTTGCTATAACCTCGATTCGTTCCTGATGGAACAGGATCAATTGCTCCGATCGTTTACCTTGCATGCGGGCAAAGGACGGGTGGCCTTGGTGGAGGGCAACCGCGGTCTGTTCGACGGCATGGACCTGAGCGGGCGATACAGCACCGCAGAACTGGCCAAATCGCTTATCGCCCCGGTGGTGCTTGTGGTGGATTGCAGCCTGGTTACGCGAACTTCCGCGGCCATGGTGCTGGGCTGCCAGCAGTTTGACCCGGACGTGGAGATCAAGGGGGTGGTGTTGAACCGGGTGGCTCGCAGTCGCCACGAGTCTATTGTCCGTTCATCAATAGAGAAGTACTGCGGAGTTCCAGTGATCGGGGCCGTGCCCAGGCAAGAGGTCAATGTTTTTCCTGAGCGGCACCTGGGCCTTCTCCCTTACGAGGAACATCCGGCTACTGCTGAGGCATTGGCTGAAGCCCTCAAAATGGTGGAAGCGAACATCGACCTTGATAAGCTGCTGGATGTGGCCCGTCAAGCAGTTCCCATGAAGCAGCCACTCCGATTAACCCGAAAGAAAGCACACTCACGAGGAAGGCGTGCAAGGATCGGGGTGATGAGGGACTCTGCTTTTCAATTCTATTACCATGAAAATCTTGAGGAGTTGACAAGGCTTGGTGCTACGTTGGTGGAGATCAGCGCACTGCGGGAAAAAAAATTGCCGGAGATCGACCTGCTATACATCGGGGGCGGATTTCCGGAGACTCATGCGGAAGCACTGGCTGAAAACAATGAGTTTCGAATGTCTCTCAAAAAAGCCATTGAATGCGGATTGCCGGTTTACGCTGAATGCGGTGGATTTATGTACCTGGGCGAGAGCCTGATCTTTCAGGGGAAAACATACCCCATGGTAGGTGCTCTGCCCGTGGTGTTCGGGTTTGAGCACCGGCCACAGGGGCATGGGTACACAATTCTTGAGGTCCGAAGGCCCAATCCCTTCTTTCCGGTGGGAAGCATCTTACGGGGACATGAATTTCATTATTCCCGGGTTTTGCGCTGGAAGGAAAATCAATGCCATATGGCTTTCTCTGTCAAACGTGGGCATGGTTTGGACGGAAGCTGGGATGGACTGTGTCATCGCAACGTCCTGGCAATGTATACTCATCTCCATGCTCTGGGGACAAAAGGGTGGGCGCAGGCCTTGATCCAAAAAGCGGTATCCTCAATGCGCTTACAGCGAGCCAGGGGATAGTTAACAAGAATAGATACGTTGGATGTTGTGTTCGGAACGGGAACAAATAACTGGAAACGCGCATAGGTAATGCGCCACAAGAGCACGAAGAGCCGGCACTGTTCATTGCCCGTTTCTTCCAGATACTATAAAATAACTGCAATAGTTCTGTAGATCTCTGTAGCGCAGCCTTTGCCCATAATTTTTAATGGAGGTGACACCTTGCCGGTTATCGAGTTAGAAGGAAAACAATACGAAGTTGATGAGGACGGGTTTCTTCAGGAACTGGATAAGTGGAGTGAAGTTTTCGCCAGTGCTTACGCGAAAGAAGAAGGAGTAGAGGAACTCACAGAAGAGCATTGGAAAGTAATTAACTACCTTCGCTCCTATTATCTTGAGTTCGGCATTGCACCGATGATACGGAAACTTTGCAAGGAGACAGGCTTTAATCTGAAAAAGATTTACGAGCTTTTTCCATCCGGGCCTGCCAAGGGTGCTTGCAAACTTGCAGGGCTTGCCAAGCCCACCGGGTGTGTGTAATCTGTACCGTCAGTGATCATCGCTGGAGGAGAGGGGCATATCCCCCTCCCGGCGGACGAATTTGTATCTCCTTCGATTCCGGAGGGCGGTACGTTGGCCGCCAGGAGTCGTAATTGCGTCGATCAGTGCCGCGGATTTTTGCGTCACTTTGAATCGGGAGTGAGAGCGGGTTACCTCTGCGGATTAATGGTAAATGCCTTAATTGCCCGAAATTAAAACGACAATACCCCTAAGCGCCTGTCAACGAACTGCCTGCCGGAGGACAAGAAATACGTTTCCAGCTCCCTGGAGGTGTTTTCTGCCGTGAATTCTGCCTCCGGCTGCGAAACAATTCATTCGAATAGGCAGTAAGATATCCCAGCAAGCTGCAGGTGAATCCGCATGGATGCTTTGGGATATACTGAGGCGAATTTGCAGTTTTAATCCGAGACTTATCCGGCGGCTCTTCCGATAGAGGAGCCGACCGATGCATTTGTTCATTCCGCTGACGTCGACCCCATCGACAATTTGGGCATGGCAGGTTGGTCGCGCTTAGCTGCCAGCCTTACGTTAATCCCTTTCCAGAGGGAATAATTTCCGTCCGGGCCGGGGTCGCTTGAAATAACTTCTACATCTTCTCAAAGATTCCGCAAATTGTATTGAATACTTGAAAGCTGTAGAAAAACAATATTTCGACACATATCAAGAAATAAAATACGATTTATACGGGGCTGTGAGGCAAGGAGTTGCCTTGGTATGAAGCTGGAGAATCTCTTATCACAAAAGAAATCCATTGTTTTAAAAAAGTGGTTTTACCTGATACTGGAGACGTATCCTGCTGATACTTCAAGGTTTTTAAAGAAGGAAAAGAATCCGTTCGCTAATCCGGTGGGTCATACCATCTCCAAGGAAATGGAGGCTCTTTACGAAGAGCTCATCCGGGGGATGGATTATGACAAGGTTTCCCCTTTTCTTGATAATATTATCAGAATCAGGGCGATTCAGAATTTTTCTCCCTCCCGGGCCATAGCGTTTGTCTTTCTATTAAAAAAAGTAATACGAGATGAGTTGGGGAAGGAGATTAAGGAAAATCGTCTTTTTGAAAAATTGGTGGAATTCGAATCCAGAGTGGATGAACTGGCTCTTCTCTCATTTGACATATATATGAAATGCCGGGAGAAGCTTTATGAAATCAGGGCAAATGAGGTAAGAAACAGGTCCTTCAGGCTATTGGAAAGAGCCAATCTGGTATTGCAGGATCCAAAATCAGAATAATAATGACCATATAGAACCGCAACATGAAGCGAGGTAACGGTAAATGGGCGTTGGGTTTTCCCTTTTCGCAGTCATAATACTCGTTCTTATCGTCCTTGTGGGAACGGTGGCGGCAAATTTATACTTTCTTTTCGGGGTTCTCATACCCGCAGTGGCCCTGGTCACGTTCATTGCTGGATTCATTTATCGTGTTTTGAAATGGGCGCGTGCCCCTGTCCCCTTCCGCATAACCACCACGTGCGGCCAACAGAAATCCCTTCCGTGGATCAAAGCAAACAATTGTGAGAGCCCTTACAACACGGTCGGCCTCATCATGAGAATGGCGCTGGAGGTGCTGCTTTTCCGCACCCTGTTCAGGAACACAAAATCTGAATTAGCAGATGGCCCAGTACTTGCGTATGGGAGCGAAAAGTGGCTTTGGTTCGCGGGGCTGGCGTTTCACTGGTCCTTTCTCGTCATCATCCTGAGACACCTCAGATTTTTCACCGAACCTGTGCCTTCTTTCGTGCGGTTTATTCAAAATGTTGATGGGATGTTCTGGTTGGCGATACCCACACTCTACATCACCGATATGGTCATTTTGGCAGGCTTGACATATCTTTTTCTGAGAAGAATTTTTCTTCCGCAAATTCGCTACATTTCCCTTCCATCTGACTATTTCCCTCTCTTTCTCCTCATTGGAGTGACCCTTTCCGGTATTCTCATGCGCCATTTTTACAAAGTGGATCTTTTGAACGTTAAACGTCTGGCGGTGGGATTATTCAGTTTTCAGCCTGTCATACCTGAAGGGATCGGCCCCGCCTTTTACATCCATCTGTTTCTCGTCAGCGTTCTGCTGGCCTATTTTCCCTTCAGCAAGCTGATGCACATGGGGGGAGTCTTCCTCAGTCCCACGAGAAACTTGAAGAATGACAATCGGATGCGCAGGCACATTAATCCCTGGGATTATCCTGTCAAGGTTCATACCTACGAGGAGTATGAGGATGAATTCAGGGACAAAATGAAAGCGGCTGGACTGCCACTGGAAAAGGAGTGAGAATGTCAGAGAGCGTTCCTAAACCGGATGAACTGGCGAGGATAGATTACAAACCTCCTCGAAAGCAGTGGGTTGATACTCCCGTTGAATTCAGGCCGGGCACATGGTGCTATAGTGCGGCTCCAAAAAATCTTGAATACCTTGATCTTCCTAACCCGAGGAAGTGGCAGCCATCAGACGAGGATTGGAAACTGCCCGAAAACTGGAAAGAGATAATCCTTGAAGGGTTCAAGGACCGGCTTGATAAGTATCGTTCCTTTCAACTCTTCATGGATATCTGTGTACGATGCGGTGCCTGCGCCGACAAGTGCCACTTCTTCATCGGCGGCGGAGATCCAAAAAATATGCCCGTTCTCAGGGCAGAGCTTCTCAGATCGGTATATAGAAATGATTTCACTATAGGAGGAAAGATCCTCAGGAAGTACGCCGGAGCGAGAGAACTCACAATAGATGTATTGAAAGAGTGGTTTTACTATTTCTACCAGTGCACCGAATGCCGCCGTTGCTCGGTATTCTGCCCCTATGGCATTGATCAGGCTGAAATAACAATGATGGGGAGGGAACTTCTCAACCTTGTTGGTTGCAACATCAACTGGATCGTTGAGCCCGTGGCTAATTGCTTCAGGACAGGAAATCATCTTGGCATTCAGCCCCACGGACTCAAGGATATGCTCGACTTTTTCGCGGACGATATTGAGGACTTGACGGGCATCAGGGTGGATGTGCCCATCAACAAAAAGGGTGCCGAGATTCTCTTTATCACTCCTTCCGGCGATGTGTTCGCAGACCCCGGCACCTTTACCCTGATGGGCTATATGATGCTCTTCCATGAGATAGGACTCGACTTTACCTGGAGCACTTACGCTTCCGAGGGCGGAAACTTCGGCCTATTCACCTCTCATGAAATGATCAAAAGACTGAACGCCAAGATGTACGCTGAAGCCAAAAGGTTGGGGGTGAAATGGATCCTTGGTGGAGAATGCGGCCACATGTGGAGGGTGATCCATCAATACATGGACACCATGAACGGCCCCGCCGATTTCCTGGAAGAACCGGTCTCCCCTATTACGGGCACTAAATTCGAGAATGCAAAATCAACGAAGATGGTTCATATCGCCGAATTTACTGCTGACCTTATCAAAAATAACAAACTGAATCTGGATCCCGGCAGAAACGATAGCCTGAGGGTGACCTTTCATGATTCTTGCAACCCTGCCAGGGCTATGGGGCTCTTTGAAGAGCCGCGATATGTCATCAAGAATGTATGCAATCACTATTACGATATGCCGGAGAACACCATCAAGGAGCAGACGTTCTGCTGCGGGGGCGGAGCCGGCCTGGGCACTGACGAAAACATGGAAATGAGAATGAGGGGAGGCTTCCCCAGGGCAAACGCCGTCAAGTATGTTCACGAGAAATATGGGGTGAACCGCCTTACCTGTGTGTGTGCTATCGATAGGGCCACCCTGCCGCCACTGATGGAGTATTGGGGGCTTCCCGTGGAGGTCACCGGAGTTCACGAACTGGTGGGCAATGCTCTGGTGATGAAAGGGGAGAAGGAAAGAACGAACAATTTGCGCGGTGAACCCTTAAAAGAAATGGAGGATAGTGGGGATGTATGATTCAGGCAAGATCATCACCGGACTGATTATCTTCCTTGTGTTAATAACCTTTCCCACCTGGTATAACCTGGTTCAGGGAAAGGCATCATATGTGCCCGAACTCAAAATCGTTACAAAGGAAAAGGAATGCATAGAGCCGACACCGTATATGAGAGCCAACCATACGGAGTTGCTGACCCTGTGGAGAGAATCGGTGGTACGCGAGGGCGATAGAGTTTACGTAGGCGCCGGGGGGAAGAAGTACATTATGAGTCTTCAAAATACCTGCATGAACTGCCATTCTAATAAAACTGAATTTTGCGACCGCTGCCACAATTATTCGGCAGTTACACCTAACTGCTGGGATTGCCATATTGCGCCCAAGGAGAAAACATGATGGAAAGCAGCAGAAGATTCTTCTTGAAATTGGCTGGTATCTCAGTGTTGGGGCTTGGGGCCAAGCCGGTTATCGATGCACTTGCAGGAGGCGGGCAGTCGAGGGTTTCGGCGAATCCTGAAGCGTTAGTGGGGAAAAGTTGGGCCATGGTCGTCAACCCCAAGAAGTGTGAAGAAGGATGTAAAAAATGCATAGATGCTTGCCATCGTGTCCACAACGTTCCTGATTTCGGCAACCCAAAGGACGAGATCAAATGGATATGGAACGAGCCTTATGAGGATGCATTCCCCAGCCAGAATCATGAATACATCGAAGACAGTTTGAAAGACATTCCGATTACCGTGCTCTGCAATCACTGTGACAACCCACCCTGCGTCAGGGTGTGTCCCACGAAGGCCACGTGGAAGCGAAAAGACGGAATCGTTATGATGGACTATCATCGTTGCATTGGATGTAGATTCTGTATGGCGGCATGCCCTTACGGCGCAAGGAGCTTGAATTGGAGAGACCCCCGGCCTTTCATCAAGAAGGAGTTAAATCGCGAATTTCCAACCAGAACCAAGGGGGTTGTGGAGAAGTGTACCTTCTGCGAAGAAAGACTGGCCAAGGGCCAGATTCCGGCGTGCGTGGAGGCGTGCAAGGAGAAGGCACTGGTCTTCGGCGACCTGGATGACCCCAACTCGGAAGTGAGAGAAATTCTTCGCTCACACCACACTGTTCGACGCAAACCAGAACTTGGCACATTGCCGCAGGTTTATTATATTTTGTGAGGTGGCTATGCTTGAAAAGGCGCTGACCGGAAGTCGAAAATATTGGGGATGGATGGCTCTTTTGGTTGTTATCCTGGGAGTAGGTTTTTATTTCTACCTCCGACAATTGAGCTACGGCCTGGGAATAACGGGCATGAGCAGAGACGTTTCATGGGGTCTTTATATCGCCCAGTTTACGTTCTTTGTGGGTGTGGCGGCGTCGGCAGTTATGCTGGTCTTGCCTTACTATTTGCATAACTACAAAATATTTGGGAAAATAACCATTTTGGGAGAGTTTTTAGCCGTGGCGGCCGTGACTATGTGCATAACATTCGTTATTGTGGACCTCGGTCAGCCGGCGCGGGCACTTAATATAATATTATACCCAACTCCCACCTCGATCCTGTTCTGGGATTTGGTCGTTTTGAATGGTTACCTCCTGCTGAACATCGTTATCGGCTGGACCGTGTTAGGTGCAGAGCGAAAGTCTTTGCCGCCTCCCGGTTGGGTAAAACCTTTTATATATATTTCCATTCCATGGGCCATCAGCATTCATACGGTTACAGCGTTCATCTATTCGGGTCTTCCAGGGAGGTCTTTCTGGCTTACCGCCATTATGGCACCCCGTTTTCTCGCTTCAGCGTTCGCTTCCGGCCCTGCCCTCCTTATCCTGATGTGCTTTATCTTGAAGAAATTTACCAGATTCGATGCCGGAAAGGAGCCCATTCAAACACTGGCAAAGATTGTCACGTATGCCATGATTGTCAGTATATTTTTCGTCCTGGTGGAACTCTTCACGGTATTCTATAGTAAAATACCGGAGCATATGCATCACTTCGAGTACCTCTTCTTCGGCCTTGAAGGGCACGGAATACTTGTGCCCTGGATGTGGATTTCCACCATTCTTGCCGTGGTGGCTGTGGTGTTGTTGGTCAACCCGAACACACGCAAGAATGAAAACATTTTGGCAGTAGCTTGCGTGGCCGTGTTTATTTCCTTATGGATAGAAAAAGGACTCAGTTTGATAGTGACCGGGTTCATCCCATCGCCTTTAGGGAAAATATTTGAATATTCGCCCACATTGCCTGAGATGTTGATCACACTGGGTATCTGGGCCATGGGGTTCTTGATACTCACCGTCCTGTATAAAGTAGCCATCTCAGTCAAAGAGGAGACAACGGCATAGAAGGGGTGCTCGGCCGTGCGCTCATCAGGGCAAGCCTCTATTGTATGTGGCTTTGCATGTGAATTCATCGTGAGACCGGAAGCTTAGCATGAATGTATGGACGAGAATATTGGGGCGGATATGCAACCACTGTCCCCCTTGTGCTTACGCCAGGAAGAATCCCCATGCGCCACTGGGAAGATTGATGCACTGGCATGGGAAGTGGTGCCCTGCGTGGAAGGCACAAGCAAAATGGGCCGAAGAGAGTGAGCTGAAAGGGCCTCAACACCCAAGCAATCCCTGAGAATCGACACCCCTTCACCCCTTTATTGCGGCATACCTGTTCTATCGCAGACGGCAGGAATTGACATGAAAATATCCCGGGTATTGATGGGCTTGATACCCATTCTGATCCTTGCACCGGTGGTCTCTTTTGCCCGCTCCACGGTGGATTCGGGAATCCTCTGGACCAATTCCGAACTCACCCTGGAGGGCGATCTGCTCACCATCAGCGACATCGATTCGGGCGGGGAAAGTGGTTATTGGGTCATCTGGCAGCTTGATTCAACCTCGGGGAACTGGGAATTCGCCGATTACGGAGAAGGTATCCCTCCCCAGAGAACCAGCCGGAGCATTGGGGTCGATTGGAGCACGGCCACGGAGTATTTTATCGGCGATACGCTGACCCTGAGGAGAGTTTCCCTTGCTGGCAGTTCTTCCTGGCTCCGATGGCACCTGGACCTGAACGACCTGTCATGGAAGGTCCTTCGATACGGCCGCGAGGGCGATCAAGCGTATCCCACATTGAACAATGTTCAGTATTGGGCCTACCAGATCCAGGGCATAGAAAACTCCGGCGCAGTGGATGCCCTTGCCGATTCCCGCTACGACATGCTCGTGGTTGAACCGATGCGAACATCACTGGAATACGAGGATTTCCCCTCTGCCGAAATGGTCAGCCGTCTTCAGTCCACCCGGGGCGCCACGGGTGCCAGAAAACTGGTCATCGCCTACGTGGACATCGGGGAGGCCGAGTCCTGGCGCTCATACTGGCAGCCTGAGTGGGTTGCTCCCACCCCCGGCCAGCCGGGGTCCCCGGATTTTCTCCTCACCACGGATCCTGACGGCTGGGCGGATAATTATCCTGTAGCTTTCTGGGATTCCCGCTGGAAAGAAATCATGATCTTTGGGCAGGGTAGCATATTGAATACGATCCTTGAGGATGGGTTTGACGGCATCTATATGGATTGGATCGAGGCCTATGAAGACGAATATGTTGTCCGGACCGCGCTGGTTGCGGGATTGGACCCGCAGGATGAGATGATCCGCTTCATCAACGAGATCAGAACCTATGCCCGCTCCCGAAACCCCCGCTTCGTCCTCATCGCCCAGAACACCGGCGCTATAGCCAACGGCCACCCAGAGTATTTCGGCATCCTGGATGCCATCGCTCAGGAGCATGTTTTTTTCGAGGGCCTGGCCGATACCGATTGGGAAGATGCGGAAAGCGGCGATATCCGTGTTCCCGATACCGGTGAGGAGCACAGCCGCCAGTACTATCAGCAGACCCTCCTGCCCTTCCTCCAGCATGGGCTGCCCGTTTTTATCGCCGAGTACGCCCGTGAACCCGCCAACGTGGAGGAATCATACCGGCTTGGTGCTGCACAGGGCTATATTCCCTATGTATCCCTGACGCCCCTGGATCGACTCAGCGATATATTACCGCCTGGATACCCCGATTGAGGGCGCGGCATATCAATGACATCTGACCATGTGAGGGTTCTTATGCTTTAAACTCTCTTCACTTGGGCCTTTCCAGCAATCCGCCGAGACCGGGTGGTCCACGCCCTGCCTGAATTGCCGACTCACAACTTTGGAAAAAGCTGGTTGAGGCTGATAGTAAGCTGCGTTCAAACCATTACTATCACTCGTTACATTCTTTAACGAGATGGGGGGGCTGGGTTTATCTCCGCCACTATGATGAGGAAGTGAGGGAATTTCAATCCAGGAAAATTCGCTGCGACTTGAGTTACAGAAACGAGCACAACTCATTAGATGTTTGAGGCGGCCATCCGCCAGTTAAAAATCAGTCATGAAAATGCGGAAAATGCGCCAGCATCCTTATGATATGCTGTATATATACGAGATTGTCGGGCGTGCGGCCGGCCTGGAGGGACGGTTCGGCCCGGGTTACCTTGGCTGCTGGCAGGAGGCTGATTACGCCTTTCTATTCTTCGAATCGCCAAGCAGGGAACCAGTTGAAGACTTTGTCAGGAAACATACCGGCCTCAGTTACCGATCAGAGACAGTAATGCCATATCAAGATTGGGAGGCGGGGGATAAAATTCGCACATACCGGACGGGACCATTGAGGATTCGTCCGCCTTGGGAGTCGGGCGGCTTCTTTCCTGAAGAGGGGGATATTATTATCGATCCCGGAGTTGTTTTCGGTTCAGGACTTCACCCCAGTACCCGATTGTGCCTGGATGCCATTATAAGGTTGAGTGGAAATGAAGGGTTTGAAACAGTGCTTGATCTGGGATGCGGAACGGGCATCCTTTCGCTCGCCGCAGCTCGGTTGGGGGCGAAGAGCGTGCTGGCCGTGGACAACAACAACCTCGCTGTCCAGACCGTACGTCACAACGTGAGGCACAACGGGCTGGATAATGTGGTGACAGTGGTCAACGGGGAAGCGCTGGATTTTTTAAACCGCAGGGTGTGCCTTCTTCTGGCCAATCTCCCGATGGAAGGCTTGGAGACGCTTGCTTCGCAGAAAGAATTTTTCCATATTGCCCGCTGGTATGTGCTTGCGGGCATGGTGGGCAGCCAGGTACACCATATCCGGCAGAAGCTGGAGGAGCCCGGCACCCTGGAAATTATTTCCAGCGAGCATATCGACTTCTGGTTCTCCATAACGGCAAGCTCAATTATGCCGTTGCGAGAAAACGAGATATCCGGTTTAAATGAATGAAGAAGCCTGGCTGACTCTGTGGTCTCTGCGATCTCCCCGGTAAATTCTCTTTCTCTCTGCGCACGTGTTTTTTCCATACCTGCAGGAGTCAGCCCCCAACGAGAAGTTCCAGCCTCTCCAGATTGGCTTTTTGGCCCAGGCAGATCAGAATGTCTCCGGAATCAATAACCGTTTCGGGGGAGGGGTTGAACATCATATGGCTTCCGGGTTTCTGGACGGCCACTACCATGAGGCCCAATTTGCTCCGGATGCCCGAGTCTTTTAAAACCTGTGAGTCGAGGCGGTCCACGCTCTTCACGGGAATTTCGTCCAGCCGGAGCATCTCCAGATTGGTCTTCTGGTGAAGAGCGATCTCGATAACATCCATCACCGCTGGCCGAAGGATGGCGTTAACCATGCGCCTGGCGCCCAGAATATAGGGCGCGACAACGAGATTAGCCCCTGCGGTGCGGAGCTTTTTCTCCACCGTCAGATCACTGGAGCGGGCTAAGATAAACAGATCGGGGTTCATTTCCCTGGCTGAAAGGGTGATATAGAGATTATCAGCGTCAGAGGCGACAGCAGTTACTAAACCTCTCGCCTTTTCGACGCCGGCGGCTCTCAGCACTTCATCGTCCGTGGCGTTGCCCCGGATATAGAGGTATCCCTCCTGGTCGATGCGCAGGGCTGTTTCCGGATCGCTCTCTATCACCACTATGGGAACATTCTTGAGAGACAGCTCCCGGCAAATATAGCCACCGATGCGTCCAAAACCACAGATAATGTAGTGCCCGAAAAGAGCTTGAATCTTTTTTTCCAACCTTCTCCTCCCCAGAGCCCGCAGGAGTTCTCCTTCAACAACCCCTCGTGCAAAGGCCGCTGCAAAATAGGTAACCGTCCCAATGCTGAACAGCAGCAGGAATATGGTGAAAAGGCGGCCCATTGGGTGGAGGGGACGAACCTCGCCGAAGCCAACGTTGGTGATGGTAATAATTGTCATATAGAGGGAATCCAGGAAATCCCACCCCTCAATGACCGAGTAACCGACCGTCCCCGCCGCAAAAACCAGACACAAGACCAAAAGCGCTTTGGCCAGGGGAATGTCTGATGGCGTCTTACCTGGCCGCATCTTAAGGCCCGGTCATTTCGGCTACCCACCGGAGATAGGAAGGGGAGCCCTCAATCACCGGAAGGGCGATGATCTCCGGTACCTCATAGGTGTGAAGTTCTTCCACTCGATCTCTCAGTCTGGAGAAAAGAGACCGCCTCGTCTTGATCAGCATCAGAATTTCCTGGTCATCGCTCAGGCGGCCTTCCCATATGTACAGGGACTTTACACCTTTTATCAGGTTTACACAGGCTGCCAATTTCTCCTGGACCAAGGATCGGCCGATTTCAAGACCCTGTGATTCTGTGCCCACCGTGACCATAACCATAATGATTTCTTCCATCAGCGGCGGCTCCTTGTGGTGAATGTCCATTTTCCCCGGCAAAACGACACAGGGAGGTTGGATGGCCGTTCTCAAGTCGCTTTCATTCCCATTGAGTCAGAATACGGGGACCATTCTCCATTATTGCCACCGTATGCTCAAAGTGCGCCGAGAGCGAGTTGTCTTCTGTTATAGCAGTCCAGCCGTCGTCTAGAATCTTCACCCTGTGTGTACCCGCGTTGATCATGGGCTCAAGGGCAAACACCATCCCGACTTCGAGGCGGACTCCTTTCCCTTGTGTAACGTAGTTGGGAATTTGCGGTGGCTCGTGAAGTTCTTTCCCGATGCCATGTCCAACAAAATCGCGCACAACGGAAAGCCCGAACCTTTCCACCCAACTCTGAATGGCCCAGGATATGTCCGAGAGATGATTTCCCGCCCGGGCCTGCTCGATCCCACGATAAAGGGATTCGCGTGTAACCTTGATTACCCGGAGTGCATGGGGTGCCACTTCGCCCACGGGGAATGTGAAAGCGGCATCACCGTAATAGCCATTCTGGCGGGCTCCCACATCGATGCTCACGATATCCCCTTCTTTGAGCTGTCGGGGGGATGGAATACCGTGGACAACCTCCTCGTTAATGGAAACACATAAGGTGGCCGGGTACCCCCGGTAATTCTTAAAGGCAGGCTCGGCGTGCATTTCCCTGATCCATTGTTCCGCTATGGTATCCAACTCTTTTGTGGAGACACCCGGGTGGATTTTTCTCTCCAGACGCCGGAGCACTTCGGCCACCACTCGGCAACTGCGCTCGATAGAATCGATCTCTTTTTTGCTTTTCAGATTAATCATATAGAGATGGTTTCAGCCGGCATTTTCAATGACTTCCCAACCTGTCTTACTTAATGGAGCCGGCAACGGAATAAGAATCGGCATCATCGAGTTCACAGAATGAAAAATTCTTCTGCACTCAAAATGGGTCAATCCAGATATTCACTTGCTTTTTTTTGCTTTGTCCAGGAGTTGCCGGATTTTTGTCTTGAGTTCGGTCAGGTCGCTGGATTTGATCACATACTCATCAGCGGACCAGGCCATAAAGCTGTCCTTGTATGATGGGTACGCGGTATTGAGGATAATCGGAATATTTGCGTTGCGACCGAGTATCTGGTTGATGGCTTCAATGCCATCCATCCCTGGCATCTTGATATCCATGACGATTAAATCCGGGGGTTCCTGTGCAACCTTCTCCAGCGCTTCCTTTCCTGTGGCCGCTGTCTCGACGCGATAGCCCTCGTCTATAAGTTCCTGAGTGTATAATTCTCGGATATACTTTTCGTCGTCCACTATCAGGATGGTTTTCATGTTGGCCCCGTTTCATCTTGTTTTATGGGAATTTCGATGATGATGACAGTCCCACGGTCCCTTCCCGCCCGCGCGGAAATAATTCCCCCATGTATTTTCAAGACCTGGGAAGATATGGTCAAACCCAGGCCCAATCCGGTATTCTTGCTTGTGTAGAAAGGCTCGAATATCTTTGGATCCTCCGGGTTCGGTATCCCGATTCCTGTGTCCTCCACTTCCACTATAACGCGGCCATTCCTTTGGAAGCTTCGGACAGTGAGAGTCCCGCTTTCCGGCATGGCCTGGATGGCGTTTCTGTAAATATTGATCAGTACCTGACGAATCCTGTCGGGATCGATATGAAGCTCAGGAAGATCATTGCTCAATTCCTTCCGTGCCTTGATGGAAGCCTCCAGCAACTCAGGCTCGAGCATTTCGAATATCTGGCGGATGATCACGTTAATATCAGTTGGGGTGGGATGCACTTCCGCGAGACGAACAAAATCCAGTATCCCCCGCAGGATGTTTTCCAGTCGGTCCACCTCTTTTACTATAATTTCGAGGTGCTTACGGTTTTGATCATCCTGCGGCATCCGCTTGAGAATATAGCGTGTGAACCCACCGATGGCAACAAGAGGATTTCGGATTTCATGTGCAACACCGGCAGACATTTCTCCCACGGCGGACAGCCTCTCGGCCCGAACCAGCCGATCGCGGTTCTCCCTCAGATCATTCGTCACCTTATTCAGCATCCTCACCTTTTCCTCTAGGCTTTGATGGAGCAAGGAGTTCTCAATGGCGGCACTGGCGTAATAGGAGACGACTTTCAAACGCTCAAGGTCCTCATCTCGAATGGGCTTTCCTGTGATGGCGTTATCCGCCAGGAGAGTGCCTACGGGGCCGCGCGGGGTAACAAGCGGCACCACAACAAAGGACCCGGTTCCCAGGACGGCGTCCAGCCCGGATATATCTGTCGTTTCGTTGTCGCCATCCTTTATACTAATTGACCGCTGTTCCAACAGCGCGCGAACCAGAAGGTGATTTCTATTACTCAGCGGTATCCGCAGGCTGCGGACGATTTGGTTGACCCGCGCATCTTCCTGGAAGCCCGATTGACGGACGGACTCCAGTATTTCACGTAACGTTTGCCCTCGACGGTCCAGCCTGGACCAGATAAGTCCAGCCTCGTGAGCGTCGGATGGGCCTATTGCAAACTTCCCCTCAAGCTCCTCTTTCTCAGGGTTTAGGAGGAGAAGAAATGCCCGGTTGAATCCCAGCCCCTGTCGTGCGGTCACCGCTATTAGCAACATGAACAGAATCTTGTGCAGTTCACGCGTATCCATGAGCATATCGCCCAGTTGGTTCAGAAATGAAAGCTCTGCAACCTGAAACTCCAACTCCCGGGCAAAGCGTTTGTATTCTTCCTCAAGTTGCTTGCGCAACGTGATATCACTGGCGATTCCCTGGAAACCAACTACGCGGCCTTCTTCCCGAATTGGACTCAGGTACACCTCAACCTTTTTCCTCTCTCCGTCCCGAGCGATAAATTCAGTCTCAAACGGAGGAAGGGCTTCGCCTCTAAGAAGAACCTTAGCCTTTTCGCGGGACGCAACTATCTCCTCCTCCGGCAAAAGCACGCTCACATGCTGACCGATCAATTCTTTACTTGAATATCCCAGCAATGCCTCTCCTTTTCGGTTCAAGGAAAGGATCACGCCGTGGATGTCGGTGGAGTAAATGGCCACCGATGTGCTTTCGAAAAGATCTTGATACCGGTCTTTGGATCTGCGTATGGCTTTTTCCAGGGCTTTTATTTCGCTTATGTCCCGCATAACCTCAACGGCTGCCGCTACCTTCCCTTCGCTGTCGCGCACAGGAGAAGCCACAACCTGGTAAACGCGGGAGGCTGTTTCTTGTTCCCGCAAATAGGGAATTTCGGCCTGGTGGGGCTTGCCATCCTCGAAAACCCTGCACGCCGGGCACTCCTCCTTGATATGGGCATGCTTGAACACCGCCCTACAGGACTGGCCTCGCAACTCATCGGCAATGAGGCCAAACTTTTCCTGCACAGCGTGATTTGCAAAGAGGATCCGAAAATCTGGCGTCAGCACCAGAATTGGGTCGCTAATGGATTCCAGGATCAACAGAAAATTATCCTGCAAGAAAGCTGTCTGCCTTTCATCCATGAATGCATCAGTTCCTGGTCATATAAACACAGTATAAGGGGCCCCTTGTAACCGCTTTGATGAGCCTATTCTTCGAACATCGCTTTCATTGATCTATTTATTTTTATTTACAGCAAATTCAGCAATATTGTCAAGATGCCGCAGCCTGCGCTCGGACTTGTTTGCGCATGGGTGGCGCCGAATCATCCCTTTACCACTCAATCCGGATCCATGCTACCCGGTTACGGTCAACTTCGGTGACGGTCAGCTTGAGATCGCCCTCCTGAATCACCTCGCCTCCTCGAGGAATGCTTCCAAGCTTTGACATGACAAAGCCAGCCAGAGTTTCGTATTGCGAGGACTCGGGAAGCGTAAGACCATGTCGCAACCTGAGGGACCGAATGCTCTCGGAGCCTTGTACCATGAGAGTTCGCTCATTGATCTCAATAACCGGCATCACCTCGTGCCGATACTCATCCTGGATCTCTCCAACAAGTTCCTCCAGAATGTCCTCTAAGGAAACCAGTCCTTCAACGGATCCGAACTCGTCCACAACCATCGCTATGGGAATTCGCCTTGTCTGCATCTCTCTCATAAGGGCTGCTACGTTCTTGCTCTCCGGGACAAAAAAGGGCGGGTCCATAATGGTCTCCAGGGAGGGGGGCACTTCCTGCCGGGTTGCCTGGATCAACCGTCGAAGGTGAACCACACCCCGAATCTGATCCAAGGTATCCTGGTAAACCGGATACCGGGTAAAACCTGCATCAAGGGCTTTTTGCAAAGCTTCTTCAAGAGTGCTGTTAATAGGAATAGCTGCCACGCGGCCGCGGGGGATCATCACGTTCCTGGTGGTTTGCTTGGAAAAATACAGGGCGCTGCGGATCAGTGTCTCCTCGCGGCGACCGAGCATGCCGTGTTCTCTCCCATGTCGAAGCAAGTACTGAATATCTTTAATGAAGTGTATTCCATCCTCGCGAGATACCCCTTCCCCCAGAGGACTCAGGATCATATTGGTAGAGGCTGTTAAAAAAGCCACCATCGGGCGTGCGACCATTTCCAGGAACTTGATGGGCTGCCCGACCTTTATTGCCAGCGGCTCCGGCCAGCGGACAGCCAGAGATTTCGGCACCAATTCGCCAAAGATAAGGGATAGATACGATATGCTCAGGACGATAACAGCAATAGCTATAGCTTGGCTGTAAGGCCGTAATGTATCGGGGAATGTGGCCGCGATCCAAGGCATCACCTCTTTTACGGCAAAGGCGCCCCCTACGGCAGAAGCAAGAGAGCCCACCACGGTGATCCCTATTTGCACGGTGGCGAAAAAGCGGGCTGGATCTTGCTTCAATCTCTCTACGGTCCGTACCCCTCGCACCTTTTTACTGGCCATATCTTGAAGACGTGAATGGCGTGAGGAAATGACGGCAATTTCAGCCCCTGACAGCAGGCCATTGACCAGAATAAGGCCCAGGACCAGGATGAACTCGCCAAAGAAAAAAGTGCTCATGGCAACTCCTTTTGACCTTTCGCATGCCCTGAGTTATGTAATCCTTCCCAGGGCTGCGGCTTGATGCCACATTGGCTGAAAGCGCGGTATGCAGAGGCGCGCAATTGCTTCAGCGGGGCCGGGCCAAACAGATGCCCCGGGCACCGGCAGTCGCTGCTGCCGAATCTTGGCACCACGGGCCATTCCAGCATCAACCTGCGGCTTACCTCGCACTCAACGCTATTTTCACAGGGAGCCACGACAATATCCAACAGGCGGGCATAATCCACCAGGTAGTCAATATGCCACCGCCGCGCCCGCTCCGGACGCAGATACCGTGCAACCCTTGCATCCAACCCGTTCATCGCCGACCCAACATAAGCGTAAGACCCTCCGGTAATACGGATAGTCCCCAGTGCACCTATCTCCAATGTCCTCCGCCGCGGCACCCTGAGGATCAGGATGTAGCACCCCTTCCTATGTGCAGCGGAAAACCTCATTCTCATAGGGAGAAAATAGGACATGGCCCCGAATATTTAAAAAAAAGGATGGTAAGTCAGATTGAATGTGCCATATCAGAGAAGCGATAGGTACGATAACTCATCGAGATCAGCTTTTTTACATTTACAACGGGTTAAAAAGAAAATCAAGCTGTTAACAGAATTGACGAAAATAGAGGGCATCTTATATGCGGTTTGAAGCGAAAAGTGAACTGGCGGTCACATCCTTTTGACTTTTAGAATTGGCTTGTCAAAACAAACCAGAAGAAACGCTCATGATGAAAGAAGCATACCAAATTCTGAATTGTATGGGTAGCAAAATTTTCAACCGGATATTCAACAGGCGGCCCGGCCGGCGGGTGCTGATCACCGCCGGTGGCACCCAATCATGGGTGGACTTGAATCCAACTCACCGAAACTGGATGCGTGGATCCACCAGGACGTAACAAATATCCGACAGGATGTTCCCCAGGAGGGCCAGCACGCTGGATATGACCAGGATGCCCAGCGCCACAGGGTAGTCCCGCTCCACGATGGCGTTGAACCCCAGCAGCCCCATTCCGTTGATATTGAAGACTTTTTCGATGAGGTAAGAGCCAGCCAAGAGGATGGAGATAAAATGACCGAACCCGGTGGCCAAGGGGATCAGGGAGTTGCGCAGGGCGTGCTTGAAGATGACCGTCCTGGCGCTCAAGCCCTTGGCCAGCGCGGTGCGAACATAATCCTGCGCCAGGTTCTCCAGAAGCGAGTTCTTCATCAGGATGGTCAGGGTGGCAAAGGAGGAGACCATGTAGCAGATAACGGGCAGGATGGTGTGATGGATCAGGTCCCAGAGTTTGCCCCAGAAAGAGAGTTCCTCGAAGCTGTCGGAAACGAACCCTCCCAGCGGGAAGATGTTCCAGAAGCTACCCCCGCCGAACAGGACCAGCAGCACGACACCCAGGGCGAACCCCGGCGTGGCGTAGCCCGCAAAGACCAGGATGCTGGTGGTTGTATCGAATGCTTTCCGATGATGGACGGCCTTTATCACCCCCAAGGGGATGCATACCAGATAGGTCATGAGGAACCCGATGGAGCCGAAGTAAAGGGAGATGGGAAAGCGGGACTTGACCACGTCCCAGACCGGATCCCCATATGTGTACGAAGTTCCGAAATCCAGGTGAGCCATGCGCCATACCCACCTGAGGTATCGAACGTGGATGGGCTTGTCAAAGCCGTAATCCCGGCGCATTTCTTCAATGGCTTCCTGTGTTAAAAAGGAGTCGGCAATCTGGCCTCCGCCTGAGCCTCCACTCTCGCCGCCGGCCGCGCCTCCCATGCGGATCTGCCATATGGCCCGCTCAATGGGGCCTCCGGGCACCATGTGCATGATCACGAAGCTGACGAGGGTGATCCCGATGAGCGTGGGAATCACCAGCAACAGGCGGCGGAGAAAATATTCGCGCATCTCAACTTCCCCAGACAACTGTTAGCCAGGAAGTTAAACTGCCCCCTCTCCACACTCTCGATGGTGGGGGTGAGGGGGAATTTTGTAAGGCACAACGCGCTGTGCCTCTACGTCAGACACCCGGCACACTGACACTCCCCCGCATGCGGGGGCGGAGGGGAGCGTTAAGCCCCCACATCAGCGCTCCAGCCAGTATTTCACCTCTACGGGGCCGACGGGCAAGGCTCTATCGTTATCCATGGCATCTTTCAATGTCCGCTTCTTCTCCGGGTCGATCCACCAGAGTGTCAGAATATCATTCATGTCCCCCATCTTGCTTAAGTAGGACGGCGGCATGCCAAAACGGTTCCAGTAGAGTATTCTGGTGAACGGCCCGTACCAGTTCAGCACATACGGGTGTTCCCGGTGGATCAGCCCGTCCATTTCCCTCAGCGCGCGGATGCGCTCTTGAAGGTCGAACATCCCCGGATAGGCATCCAGTATCTGGTCAACACGCGGGTTTTTGTACCCTGTGATGTTGTTGGTCTGCTTCCGGTCGGCGTAGCGGGAATGAAAGTTGAACTCCGGGTTGGGGAAGATCAGAGCGCTCCATCCCACGCTGACCATGTCGAAGCGGCGATCGTCGACGAGCTTCCACATGGTGGCGAAGTTGGTCAACTGCAACTTCAAGTCAATGCCGGCCCGGCGCAAATCCTGCTGGTAGACGGCGAGATGCCTTTCACTCTGTTGTGAGCCGTAAAGCAGGGTAAAGCTGAATGATTTGCCGTCTTTTTCAAGGATGCCCCGGGCGTTTCGCTTGACCCATCCGGCCTGCGCCAGCAGTTCCCTCGCCTTCTCGGTGTCATACGTAATTTTTTCATTCTCCGGGTTTTCGTACACAGTGCCCGGGAAATAGGAGTTCATAGGAAGGTACTCGTTATAAAAAAGCTTCTCAATCAACGTGCCACGGTCATACAGCAGCGCCATGGCCTTGCGGACCCGCACATCGTCAAAGGGCTTCCGCCTCATGTTGAACGCCAGTCCGTAAATGCCGTTTGGTCTCAGGGTGTATATTTTCCGCTTTTGCATCCATCCCATGCGCAGGGAGCTGATTTTTTCCAGCGTCAGCTCCTCTTTCCACTTGCGGGCCACCGCCACACCGTAAAAGTCCAGCTCACCTTTTTTGAACTTTTCAATCTCCAGGTTGGGGTCCCTGATGACGATGAATCGAATTTTATCGAAATTGTGGGTGCCTTGGAACGCCCTCTTGTCCCTGGCCCAAAAATCCTTTCTTCGCCTGAATTCGATGGTTCTGCCCTTTGAAAATTTCCCCAATTCGTAAGGACCCGATCCATTGGGTATTTTCCACTGGAATGTTTTCAGGTAATTTTGACCGCGATAGGTATGAGCCGGCAGAATGGCAAGGTTGGCGCCAACGAACATGAAGTTGCGCCAGTGAAGGCCCTTTGCCACGATCTTCACGGTGCGGGAATCCTCTATGACGGGTCGATGGAATTTACTGTAAAGCTCTGTAGTGTATGGATCTTTGATTCGGGGGTCGGTGGCCAACTCCCAGGAAAAGAGCACATCCTCCGGTGTTACCGGCTTACCATCCGCCCAACGGGCGTCCGGATCCAGGCGAAATCGGAAAGTCTTTTGGTCTTTCCCAATCTCCCACGCCTCGGCCAGCGATGGAATGAATTCCAGGGTCTCCGGATGAATAGAGACCAGCCGTTGATATACCAGGCTTTCCATCATGCTGATAAAAGTGGTATTGGAGTTGGGGCCATAAACCCTGAAGGTGGCCGGATACTCACGAATGGCGTACCGCAGGACGCCTCCTTTTCGGGCTCCAGGGTCTCCGATAAGGGGGAAGTCCTTGCTGGAGACGAAGGCCGCCTTTCCCGCGGACGGGCCTATTGCCACCGTGAACATTATACAAAGCGTCAGGCAAACAATCGAAAACAAGGCTTTTCTTTTCATGCGTATCTCCCAGGCTGGCCGGCTTGAATTTGAACTGCTGACGGGATAACAGGATAAACCGGATACTCGGGTGCCACATAGATATCCTGCCTGTCCTATTATCCCGTCGGAAATTTTTTATTCAACGATTCCATCAAATTGCGGATCTCCACCAGGAAAGGCCTCATATTCCGGTGCCGCCCTCATTTTAGGGCCTGCGACATAAAAGTGGGTTTTTAGCAGACCCGCTGTTCCCAGAAGTCTTCCATCCGGCCTGAGAGGTGGCAGCAGCGGAGGGCGATGATGGCATTGCTCATTTTACTCGATTGATTGTTTCATGGATTTTATATATTATGGTAATTTAATTTGCATACGGTTGCAAGTCTTAATGGATTTGACGACAAGTCGTAAGCCAATTTTTTTACAAACGCAATCTCGACCATCTCCATCATCATGGACGTTACCGCCGAACCGTTTTGCTTGACAAATGAACCCGATAACTCTATTCTTTTGTTACAATTTTTCGCCTTACCAGTCTTCCCGAGACCGGAGGGGACATTCCTGTATATAACCAAATCAGGATGGAGAAACCATGCCCCGACGACAGGAGCGACTTCAGCAAGACCGGGAGAAAATCCTGAGAGTCTTTGATTCCGATAGCTTGGTTCGAATCATAGAGACCACGGGAGACCCTCCGGAACGGTATAAACTTGAATACCAAATCAAAAGCCTTACCCTCACGCCCAAGCGAGAAGTGGCGAAAATATCCTCAGCACAAATAGAGGTAGTTCTTCCGGGAAAATATCCCGAAGAACCGCCTCAATGCATCATTCTCACCCCCGTTTTCCACCCGAACATTGGTGAGATAGTGGATGTTGGATCGGTTTGGGCGGCCACCGGTGACCTCTGCGAAATAATCCTGTTCGTTGGTGAATTGCTTTCTTTTCAGAAATACGAATTAAAAGATGTCCTAAATACAAAGGCCGCACAGTGGGCTTCCAAAAAAAAGAACCTATTCCCCATCGATCCATCCCCACTGGTGCCCGATTCGCGCTGGCGCGACCGGGAGCGGCTTCTTGCAAGAGGCGAGGAGTTGTTCACCCGTGGAGCTTACCGGCAGGCACTGGAAGAATGGGAAGCTGATTCCGAATTATCTGTTCACCCTGCCGTCCAGCAAAGAATAGCCAGTGCGCGCGAAGAACTCAAGCGTCAGGAAGATACCATCCGGAAAGCGGAAAAACATTTGGAATCGGGGCTCCTGGAACAAGCCCTGGAACTTCTCGAGCCTCTGGAACCGACCGCTGGTGAGGAGAAACATTTTCGCAAAGTGCTGGGGAAAATCCGGAAAGCGATTCAGGCCCGTGAGGAAAAGAAGAAAAAGGCACTTGACTTGAAGGAAGAGGCATGGGCTTTCTTGAAGAAAGGCGACCTCCAGAGCGCATTACAAGCAGCAGAAAAAATCGAGCCCGCTTTCTCCGGCGAGATGACTTTCCAGGAGTTGCAGGAGGCTCTTCGACAAGCTGTGGAAGAAGAAGAAGCAAAGCACCGGGAAGCCGTTCAGGAGATGGAAAAGGCAAGAGGCCTGATCAATGAAGACCGGGAAGAAGAAGCGCTGATCCTCTTGGAAGGCCTGACCGATCGCCTGGGAGAGGATCTTTCTTTTGAAGAGTTGATTCGTTCCACCAGACAGATTGTTGAGGATAAAAGGAAGCGAAAAGCCGAGGCACTGAAGGAAATGGAAGAGGCCCGGCAGATGCTTCTGTCCGGTGATCCCGAAAATGCCCTGCCGCGGATGGAAGCACTCAAGCCTATTCTTGGGGAGGAAGCGGAATACGGTGAACTCCTTGAAGCTATAAGGGAGGGTATTGCGGAGAAAGAAGCACTTCGCAGGGAGATTGCCAACACACTTGATGAAGCGGCTGTCAACGTAGAAGCCGGTTTTCCGGAAAAGGCCCTGGCCGCACTGTCATCAATCTCGCCGTATTGCCTTGGAGATAGCAGATTCGAAGCTCTGAAATCCACGGCAGAGGAGGCGCTCCAAAAAAAGGAGCTCCACCAGGAGATCGAGCGAATCAAGAGCACGGCGTCACGTTTATTCGATACCGGTCAAATCCAGGAAGCTCTGGATGAATACCAGAATCTCCGGCGGCTCACCCAGGATCAATCCGTTTATGATGAGATCGACCGCACGCTGGAATGGCGGTTCGATTCAAAACTGCGTGGTGCTCGCCAGAGATTAAAGGCCATGGACGTTGAGATTGCGCGCGCCCATATGCACTTCGCGTCCCTCATCACTCCTGTGGCCAGGAAGAGAGAAGGGGACCTGAAAGCTCTCCGCGTGGAAATAGAGCGCATGGAAAAGGTTCTTTTCCATAAGTGCGAAGCGGAACGCCTTCAGGACGAAAAAAGGTTCGAAGCGGCCGCTCAGGAATGGCGAAAAGTACAGAGCATTGATCCTGACAACGCCGAGGCTCAGCAGGCCATCGCCAGACTGCGGAAAATAACTCACCACAAAGAGGTGGTGGCTCATGCCAGCCGTATGGGACTGTATATTTTTCTGGCGATCCTCCTGGCGGTGGCGGTATTGGGAGGGTACTACACTCTGGAGAGACAGAACCTCAACGATGCCGTTATTTTGATGGAAAAGCGGGAATATCGGCTGGCAATTCGGAAGATTGATCAAGCCAGTCCACCGCCCTTGCTGACGCGTACGCATATGAAGGAATTGCGGGCTGACGCCTTATACTCCATGAAAATGGAAGAAGGAGACCGGTTCGCCAAATCCAATCAATGGGATAAAGCGCTGCGGGCTTATGCACAGGCCATGCTCAGCGGAGGACGGGATCAGAATATCGAGCAAAAAATCATGAATATCTCCCGCGCTCAAATCGGACGGGCCGAGACGTGGGCAGCTCAGGGAAAGCTGGAACAGGCGGATAAACTGCTGGAAGCAATGATTCAAGCCCTTGCAGAGGGGGAACAATTGCGCGCCAGAGCCGTCCGGGATCGCGTATCGGTTCTGTTGATGCTGAGCACCAAATATATGAAGGCACGGCAGTGGGCCGAGGCCTTTCAATCCATCCAAGCCCTCCAGGGCCTGAATCATCAAAAGACCGAAGTTGCCGAGTTGACCGGCCGGTTTCGACAAACGGTTCAGGACCGTTTGCAGGAAATTGAGCGCAAAATTAACGACCTCCACCGCAAAAGAGATCGATACGCTGAGGATATCACCCGATTAAGCGAAGAAATAGAATCCGATACCTTTGGACTGGTTGATAAGGAGACCGACATAAAATCCTTCGAAACCCGCTATTCCAAAGAGGCTGGTCTGTCCGAGGAACTCAAGGCATTGAAAACCGAACTCAAACGGATCACCGCCGAACTGGACCAACATCGCAGCACCGTTAAAACCATCGACGACCGAATCCGGCTTCAGGGAGAAGCATACCGCAACAGCGTGCAATATCAACAGGTGGATAAGCCTACCTATGAATTCAGCAAGCAGAGGGCCCGTGAACTGTTTCGTGCAAGCCAGGAGAAATCCGATAAAGTCCGCACCATTGAAGAGAGTATCAAGGACTTTCTTCAGGAGCGGCGGCGTCTCCGGAGAGCACTGGCGGATGCCAGGCAAGAGATTTCCGGCAAGAAAAATCGCATTGCGGAGATGAAAGAGTTCCTGGCGGGGGTGGATTCCCTGGAAGAGCCTCTGGCGAGGGAAAAAACACTACTGTTGAAGATCCAAAAGAAAATAGGTTAGGGATCACAAGCTTGATCAGACGGGTACTCCACCCAATGGAGGTATTCACCCATGCCACGGATTTTATATCCAGCATTTCTTTTTGCGATGTCAGTGTGTTTAATGTCCAACTGCGGCCCGGCCCCAAGAGGCCCTGTAACCACGGTTGGAAGCCAACAGATAGAACGCACCGTTTTGGACGACATTGCCGACCAAATGCAAATCCGAGAGGCCACCGAACGCCAGAAAAAAGCCGACCAACTGGTAAGCCGAATGGAATATTACGAGGCGTATAAGCTTTATGAGGCAGGGGGCAAACCCTTTGAAAATGATCGAAATTTACTCTACAGAAAATTCAAGCCCCTGATCGACGCTCAAAAAACGGTCGCCGAGGATAAAGATTCGGCTCTGGCGCACTATCAGTTGGGCAAAGCTTACTACGACTTCGCCTCTGACCCTGAGGGGGCCGGCTGGGAAGAAGCCTCGCTGGAGCGAGCAAGTAAGCACCTGAAGAAGTCCATCAAGCTGGATGAAAACCAGGAGCGTGCCTACCTCGTCCTTGCCTGGGTTACGAAAAAACAGGGAAAACCCGAAGAATTCCGTCCTTATGTTTCAAGGCTGGAAAAAATAAAGAATAAATCAGATATGACGCTCCTGTTTTTAGGGGCCGAGTACGTTCGCCAGGGAAAATACGATCTGGCCATGGATTATCTGGGCCGGATTCCGGACAGCTCGCCTCAGCGCATAGAAGCCATGTACTATCAAGGGCTTCTCCATGCCAAAAAAGGCCGTTGGCTGGAGGCTCTGGTTAACTTCTCCCGTTCTCGAAACCTTAATCCTGCCGCAAAAAAAAGTTTTGAAGAAGCGTTGGATCGGGTGCATGTATCTTCTGATAAGCTCCGGGGCCAGGGAATGCAAGCATATAGAATGGGTCGTTACGCTGAAGCTGCCATGTACTTGCAAGCCTTTGTCCTCTACCACCCCGATGACCTGGAGGCCCACTACCGTTTGGCCAGAGCCCTGCTCAACAGCGGACAGCGGAGTTGGGCAGCGGAACAATTCCTGGAGGTAACCCGAGTGGGCGCCGGCATTGAGGGGATGAACCCCATGGTTATCGACTCAATCACCCGTGCCTTGAACCTGCAGCAAGAACTGGAATCCGACCCTGAGCCTGTGAGAAAGGCGATCCTGGACTACTTTACCAAACAGGTAGCCATGATCGACCGCAAATACGAACAGTCCATTCTCTCGGATCAGGAGATACAGATCCTGGCCGAGGACGAGGTTCTTTTTCGCTCCGGCTGGAGAAAATTCAACCAGCGTATTCATATCCTCCGCACGCTGGAGCGAGTGCGGGTTGAGACTGTCAATAAAGCCAATTCTCTCCTGCAGCAGAACGTTCTGGCCCATAAAGAATGGGCAGCCCGGATCCGTTCCATTGAGGAGCGTTTTCAGGGGTTCCTTAGCAGAATGCAAGAACACAGAGGAAGTTGAACGGGCACAGGGACAGGCTACCTTGAATCATCGCCGTAGATATGTCTGAACCCTCTTTTTATCATCAGATATACCGGGTAGTGTGCCGGGTGCCGCGTGGACAGGTGGTCACTTACGGCCAGGTGGCCGTCATTCTTGGGTGCCCCGGTGCGGCCCGTGCCGTGGGGTACGCCATGCACCGGACTCCGCATGGCCAGGGAATTCCGTGGCACCGGGTCATCAATGCCCGGGGCCGCATCAGCATCAAGGGCGATGTTTACGCCGCCGAGGCCCAGCGGGCGCTGCTGGAATCTGAGGGGGTCGTTTTTGAAGACGGAGATCGGGTGGACCTGAAAAAATATCGCTGGCCGGGACCGGAGGATCCGTTTGAGTTTGGTGGGGAGTAAGGAACAAATGGCCCGACCTTCTTATCGTTGGGACCGCAAAGCACCGAGAGGATTTACCCGGCACAATATTGCACTCTGACATCAATTGAAGATAGCATCCACCGCCTATTGCTGCTATGTGTCGGATATCCCCCCCTCATAAATATCCCTCTTGTCCACGACCCGCACGGCCTTGCCCCCGGTGCTCTCCAGTGCCCCGGGCTTGAGCAGCTCGATGTCCGGAGTGACAAGGAGTTCCTCGCGAAGGCGTTTTGCCATCCGACGGCGGAGTTGTTCCCGCTCTTGCGGGTCTCCACGGAAAAACCGCTCCTGAACTTCCACCGTAACGGTCATTATGTCCGTATAATCCTTTCTCTTGAGGATAATTTGGTAGTTGTTTCCCACCTCCTCCATGCCCAGAAGTGCCTCCTCCACCTGGGTGGGGAAAATATTCACTCCTTTGATGATAAACATGTCATCCGCTCGGCCGATGATGCGCCTGATGCGTCGATGCCTGCGTCCGCAGCCGCACTCGCCCGTGCAAAACGCCGTCAGGTCTCCGGTTCGGTAGCGGAGCAGGGGCATGGCCTCCCGGCCCAGGGAGGTCAATACCAGTTCTCCCTTTGCGCCGTCTTCCACGGGCTCTCCCGTGCCGGGGTCAACAATTTCGGGCAGATACGCATCTTCCCAGAGGTGCATACCGTCTTTAGCCGGACACTCGAAGGCAACCCCGGGACCGTACATTTCCGAAAGGCCGTAGGAGTTGAACGCGTCCACGCCGTATAGCTCTTCCACTTTGCGGCGGACGTGCTCCGAGTGGGGCTCCGCCCCCAGAAACGCAATGCGGAGGGGGAGGTCCCTCCGGGGATCAATACCCATTGCATGTAATGAATGGACCATGTAAAGGGCAAAACTGGGAATGCAGTGAATGACGGTCGTCTCAAATTCTCGCATCATATGGATTTGTCGCCGGGTATTGCCGGAGCCGATGGGAATGGTGAAAATGCCCAGCCGTTCCGCAGCGTAGTGGAATCCCAGACCGCCTGTAAAAAGGCCATATCCCGTCATGTTCTGGAACACATCCCCCTGCCTTGCACCGGTCATCACCATGCAGCGTGCCACGAGGTCTGTCCATTGATCCAGGTCGGCCCTGGTGTAAAAGACCACGGTTGAGCGCCCGGTGGTCCCGGTGGAGGCGTGCATGCGGACAACGCGCCCCTTCGGAACAGCCAGAAAACCGAATGGATACGCCTGCCTGAGGTCATTTTTGGTGGTAAAAGGGAGCTTGCGCAAACTGTCCAGCGTGCAAATGTCTTCTGGCGAAAGGCCCAGTTGCTGAAATCGCTCCCTGTAAAAAGTAGAACGCGATGCCGCACGCACAGTCTCCCTGAGTCTTTTAAGTTGCAACCGGCGAATACGGGCGTCTTCCATGGTCTCCAGCTCTTTCTGCCAGTACATGCGTCAACTCCTGGGTTCTTGTTGTTTCTCTACGCTTTATAAAGACAAACATGCACATTGTCAACCGGTTCCATCCAACATTGTCATAAAAGCAGGACTTTCCCCAATAATTCATACGTATTTATCAAAATGCGTTGGATTTTAATCCCTTGAAAATTATGGGGTAATTCCTGTTATAAAAAGCATGTCATAAAAGGCATTGACAGGGCCGGATAAAAAGGCTATTTTCAAGAAGGATCCCAGCAATCGAGAGGAAATTGAATGATGAAAATATTACTTCACATATGCTGCGCTCCGTGCTCCATATTTCCCATCAAGCGCCTTAAAGAGAGCAGGATGGAGGTGGTTGGCTATTTTTATAACCCGAACATTCATCCTTACCAGGAATACAAGAGGCGCAGGGACGCTGTGCAGGGCTATGTCGATCTTGTTCAACTCCCGGTAATGTATCGAGACGAGTACAATCTGGAGGAATTTCTTCAAAATGTTGTATTCAGGGAACAAGAAAGATGCCATTACTGTTACCATTCCCGGCTGGAGTCAGCCGCCAGGGCCGCTGCACAGGAGCATATCCCCCAGTTCACCTCCACGCTGTTGTATAGCCGACACCAAAACCATCAATTGATCAAGGAGATGGGGGAGTCGCTGGCCAAACACCACGGTCTGAAATTCTATTATGAGGACTTTCGCAAGGGATGGAATGATGGCATAGAGACCAGCAAAAAGCTCAGCATTTACCGGCAACAATACTGTGGATGCATTTACAGCGAAAAAGAACGATATATTAAGGCCGGCAAGCTCCTCCCGAATAATGAGCCTTTGCCGCCCAAGGCCGTCCTGGTTCAGCCAGGTGAAAAGCAGCGCCATCGTGAAGGGAGGAGAAAACGCGGGCACAGGAGCGGAATGTGATGCACCCGGGTTTTGAGCACACGGCTTTATATCAAGGTGAGTTCATTTCAGCAATAAAGCGCATCGATTAATGGAGAAAAGCTTTTAAATTTCTGGTGGCTTTGAAAAGCTTGGATGAAAATGTAAAAATTTTAGAAAGGGGATTGGGGGGATAACCCTTTTTACAAACGGGTTTCCCCAAGTTTTACTCACTGAACGGCATTTCTGAAAGAACATGAGCGAATTGGGGAAATTGCTTATTATAACGGGGCTCGTGCTTGCTGCAATTGGGGTGATCTTTGTCTTTGGCGCCAATATCCCCTGGCTGGGTAGGTTGCCCGGGGATATTGTAGTTCAGCGCCCCCGTATCCGCGTTTATTTTCCCCTGACGACCTGCATCCTGATCAGCATAATTCTTTCTCTCTTCTTTTATCTTTTTCGCAGGTGAGGTTCGGATCAATTTCTGAAAAACCGGGCGATAGGGGGTTATCCCCGCTCGAAGTAGCGTGCTTTCATGGAGGGGTACTACCTCCTTTAAATTAGCGCGTATGGACGCGGGTGAAGCACTGCCCCGCTGCCTGGCTCGCACGTTGTTGTTACTGTCCCCTGGCCTCCTGTATGTGTTGGATGACCTGGCGCACTGTCTGAGTGATGGCCGGATAGTCCTTTTTTTCGATGATCTCTTTGGAGATGAGTTTACTTCCCATGCCAAGTACGGATGCGCCTGCTTTAATCCATGCGGTGATCGATTCTTTTGTGGGCTCGACGCCGCCGGTGACCAGCACAGTGGTCCAGGGGGAAGGGCCTTTTATTGCCTTGACAAAAGACGGCTTCAGGAGATCGCCGGGAAAGATTTTGGGCAGTTCACAACCCAATTCTTCAGCGGTTTGGAGTTCTGTGAGGGTGGAGCAGCCGGGGGAGTAAGGTATTTTACGGCGGTTGCACACACGGGCAACATCCGGGCAGAGAACCTGGGAGACTATAAAGTCCGCGCCGTACATGATAAACAGGGAAGCAGCGGCTGGATCATTGACTGAGCCCGCTCCAAGTATTATTGATGGGTCTACTCGCAAGAAGTGCTGTTTGGCGGCTTTGAATACATCGATGGCAAAATCTCCACGGTTAGTAAACTCAACAACTTTTGCGCCGCCTGCTGCGCACGCTTGTATAACCTTTATGGCCACCTGCGGGTCCGGGTGGTGAAAAAGAGGTATAAATCCTATATCAAACATGGCGGTGAGCACTTCTAATCTTGTGTGAGTAGCCAATTTATTTACCTCCTTCTCTTGTGGCGTATTATCGGGATGCCCTGCCTGATACCCTCGGTCATGAGCTTTTCTCCTCCAGAAACTGGGCGTTGATGGACGCAGTTATGCTTCTCCGCGGTTTAAGGGGGAAAAATATATCTCGGTTGAGCTTACCGGACACGAATGTCTCAAAGATAGGGCCGATAATGCGGACTTTACAATTTCCGGGAGTCCAATGTATTGCTTGATGGATTTTATGCTCAAGAACCTGTTGCATCACAGCAAAATATCGTCTCGCCGCTGGACCTGTAATCAGCGCCATGGACAGAGTGAGCATGTGCTCGACTGCCTCGCGGGCATGTAAGTATTATTCATTCTTCACGCTTTAAGACGTGTATCTCGCTACTCATCGCCACCGTTTGCTTGAACATCGCGAAGGCAGAACAATATTTCTCCTCGGAAAGCTTCACCGCTCTCCGTAAAGCATGAGAAGAAATTTTCGTGCCGCAAACGAAATGATCCATTTTGATAGAAGTGAAAACCCTTGGAGTATCAGCGGCTCTGGTTGCCCTGATTTTTATCCGGTAGTCCGAAAACGCCTGCCTCATTTTCTTGAGTATTGATACAACGTTCGTACCCATACAGGCTGCCAGGCCTACCAAGATCAGTTGCATGGGCCTGAGTCCATCGCACTGGGTTTTTTCGGTAAAAGCGGTGGCGACCTCCAGTTTGTTGCCTGACCCCGTCTCTGTGGTAAAACAACTGGTATTCTTGTCAAATTGAACGGCTAATTCCATTTCTCCAGCCTTTTCATTGGAGAGAATATTGTGGTGGGAAAGGGAGAGGATCTCAATATTTTTCCTATCTTGTCTGCTTTTTACCAACAGAAAAAGAGCCATTTCAAAAGTCAAGCTTTTGAAATGACTCGCAATAAAATGGTGGAGGCGGCGGGAATCGAACCCGCGTCCGAGAATCTTCAACTCTGAGAGTCCTACATGCTTAGTCCGCGTTTTGTTCTGATCTTCATCAGCTCCCGCGGACGGGATCCGGCGAAGACGATCCCACTGTCTTTAACCCTGCCCCCGTGGGAAACTGGGCCGGGCGATCCTGCTGTGCGACGCCCTCGGCGAGCCCACAGGAAAAGCCCGCCGGGACGCTAGCGGATTTACGCCGCTAGGGCATAGTTATAATCGTTGGCGATTATGTGTTTCCTACCTTGTTAACGGGCCCGGTAGGAACCCCGGCATGCCTCTCAGGCATCAATTATCCCCGTCGAAACCAGTACGCCCCCCTTATTTTATATATCGGATGTTCATTTCCACCGGGCTTCGCGCTCCATCTGGCGCTCCTCCGCTCGGCGCTTTAAGGTTTCCCGCTTGTCGTAAAGTTTTTTACCGCGTGCCAGGGCGATCTCTACTTTAGCCAGCCCATGTTTAAAATAAATTTTCACCGGGATCAACGTAAACCCCTTTTCCTGCGTTTTTCCGGACAGCTTCCGGATCTCTCGTTTTTTCATCAGCAGTTTTCGGGGCCGAGTGGGTTCATGGTTCTCGCGGTTGCCCTGAGGATATGGGCTGATGTGAGCACCCACTAAAACGATCCCCTTCTCGTGCACTTCCGCATAGCTGTCGCTCAAGTTGGCTCTTCCATCCCGCAGGGATTTCACCTCTGTGCCTTGAAGGACCATCCCTGCTTCATACGTTTCCGATATTTCGTATTCAAAACGAGCCCGCTTGTTCCGGCAGACTATTGTAACAGGATTCTTTTTGTTAACAGCCCGGTCTTTTGGTTTCAAATTCCGTTTCTTTTTAAATTGTATTAATAGTATATCACTGTTTTGAGGGACGATCAAGCCTGTTATTTAAACCGACCCGGAATCGGAGACACCCCTGGTTTTGTCATTATCATTCAGGTAATCGTTAAGGAAATCTTCAGGAAAGGTCTTTTGCATTTCTTCCAGAACCAATTGATGAATTTCCTGAGGGTGTCGCATCTTCATGATCTGTGCAAGCATGTTGAAGCACTCCTTCATGGAGAGCGAGCGGATAATTTTTTTTACCCTGGGTATTGAGACAGGATTCATGCTCAGTTCGTCCAATTGAAATCCCAGGAGGATGGGGATATAGAGCGGCTCGCCCGCCATTTCCCCGCAAAGGGCAACGGATATCCCTTTGCTGTGGGCGGCTTCAACTGTCTGGTTAATAAACCGCAAGACCGCAGGATGGAGGGGCTGATAGAGATAGGCAACTTGCTCATTGACCCGGTCTATTGCGAGCGAATACTGGATAAGGTCATTGGTTCCGATGCTGAAAAAATCCACCTCTTGAGCCAGTAGGTCGGCGATGCTCATGGCCGAGGGGATTTCTATCATGATTCCCATCTCCATATTCTCTTTGAACTCCCGACCCTCTCTGCGCAACTCGTCTTCTGTTTTCTTAATGATGTCTTTGATTCGCAGAACTTCTTCAACTCCGGAGATCATGGGGATGAGAATCTTGACGGTTCCCAGGGCCCCGGCCCGGAGAATGGCCCGGAGTTGAGTCCGAAAAATCTCGGGTTCTTTCAGTGAGAACCTGATGGCCCGAAGCCCCATGGCAGGGTTCATTTCCTCCGCCAGATCCAGGTGGGTGAGGAATTTATCTCCACCGATGTCCAGCGTCCTGATGACAACAGGATTGTCGCCGCAGGCCTCCACTGCATTTTTATATGTCTGATATTGCTCCTCCTCGGATGGAAGCTGCCTTCGGCCTAAATAGAGGAATTCAGTACGGTACAGGCCGATCCCCTCAGCTCCGTAATGGTTCAAGGTGGGAAGTTCATCCACGCGCTCCACGTTGGCCTCGATCCGGACACGATAGCCGTCGCGGGTCTCGCCGGGAAATCGGCTGTAATGGTGGAGTACGACCCTCTCGGTCGAGCGATAACGCTCTTGCCGCTCGAGAAAGTGCAAATATGAATCTTGAGTAGGATTAACTATGACAAGGCCCGAGGTTCCGTCAACAATAAGGGTATCGCCCGTGGCAGAGAAGCGGGTGATATTTTCAAGGCCGACCACGGCTGGAATTCCCAATGCCTTGGCCATGATGGCGGTGTGCGAGGTTTTGCCCCCGATATCGGTGATGAAGGCCATCACCATCTGCTTGTTCATCTGGGCGGTATCAGCCGGGGACAGATCGTGTGCCACAATGATCCCCTCTTCAGACATTTCAGTGACACTGTGTTGCTTTTTCCCGATCAGGTTCCGCAATATTCGTTCGCCTACGTATTCTATGTCGCTTTTGCGCTCCCTCAGGTATTCATCCTGGATCATATCGAAAATTTTTTTAAGTTTGTCCAGAGTCTGTTTCAATGCCCATTCGGAGTTCAACTTTTCGTTTCTGATGCGGTTCTCTGTTTCCTCGATCAACAATCTATCCTGCAGGATCATCTTGTGCGTGTCCAGTATGTGAAGATGACTCTGCAATTCCTTGTCCTGGACACTCTCCTGAATTTCAAGGAGTTGTTGCATGGAAACCTCAAGTGCCTGGTGGAACCGTTCAATCTCCAGGTCCACGTCAGCAAGGTGAATAAAGCACTGGGATACGATTTCAGCACGACTTCGATCCACAAGGTATGCCCGACCGATGGCGATCCCGCGGGAGACCCCAAGTCCTTTCAACATAATGGGTGTTTTGGTTTCCGTCATCGTTCCTGCCCGATCAATATCTCAAATGAGGGCATCAGTTCTCTCCGAACTTTTCCTCAAAAAGGCTGACAATTGATTCCAAAGCTGCGCGCGCTTCCTTTCCCTCGGCACGAATAATCAAGGGGGTTCCCTTGGGACAATCCAGGGTGAGCATCTCAACGACACTATCGGAGCTCACTTCTTGATCTCCTTTACGGATGTACACATTGGCTTTGAATTTCCGGGCTGTCTGGAATATGAGTCCCGCAACCCTGGCATGCATACCCAGATCATTTTTCAGGTAAACTCGGGCCTTCATCCCTTGGTTAAGGAGTTTAGTATCCTTTTTCATGCCGTATAAAGTGCTATGCCTCCGACGACTAAGGCCACCAAATATAAGATATATATTGCTGAAAATCCCCGAGAGAGCAAACGCTGGACAAGAATTGCCAGTCCCAGGCTGCCTAGGGCTGTCCAGAGTCCTCTACCGCTCAACAGAGGCATACTCGCTTCGGTGTGGACCCATGACGCTACGAAGGCTCCGCCCACGAGGGCCGAGGTAACGCGCATCCATCGCATATATCGGGTAGGTTGCCACTGCCTGACTTTATCCAAGACCCCAACACCCCGCCTGAAGCCCTGGATGAAACCTTCCAGTCGAAACCACAGATTCGGCACATTGTAGATCGTTATTAAGGCCGCAGGGCCCCAGAAGCTCCCCTGAATTGCCAGAGCAACACCTACCACAGCAGCCAAAGGCCGCAGGGCCGCTCCGAAAAAACCATCCCCAATAGCAGAAAACGGGCCCATCAGAACATCTTTTGTGGCGGCCAGTTGCACACTGTCGCCCCCGCCCCTGATGGACTCAATTTCTCCACGCAGTATGCAGCCAAGGATGCACGGAAAAAACACAGGGTGCGTATGAAAAAATGACAGGTGCCTGCGGAATACTTCTGTCAGCTTCCGGCCCTCAGGATACACCTCGCGCAGCCCGGGATAGATGGCGTAGGCAAACCCAAAGCTTTGCATATAGCGCATTCCCATGGCGACCTGTGCAACGAAACAACGAAGAAACACCTGTATAAGAGTCCATTTCCTCATGGTGCCGTATACTCGATGCAAATCTTTTTTAATGAATTTTTTATAACATTTTTCGCCAATTATTGCAAGATGACATGAATTCCCGGCGTTTCCCCATTTTTATTTATTCTAACTTTTCGCAGTAACTTTTGTTAGTTGCTGTAACAATATATCTTCAGCCATATCTCTTTGTTACATAAATGCTTTTTCACTTCCAGATCGTTTTATGGTAGTACAATAAAACATCCTTTGATACAATAATGCGAATTGTCAGGTAAGGCCCTGCTAACAAGGCCTTTTGGGTGGATTGGGGCTATATTCAGGGAGGGCGCATGATCAATGAACGACTTTTCCAACAGGCTGTAAAGCGATGGACCCACTTTTTTCAGCGGGAGTTGTGGGAGGAGGACATCGATAGGAGGGGCTGGAAGCACCTCTGGGTTGCGCCGTTGAGGATCATTCTGCTGGTCTGGGATAGACGTCGCAGCCATTTGCTCTTCCTTCGGGCCTCTGCGCTGACCTATGTTACGGCAATGTCCATTGTGCCCACTCTGGCGTTCGTCTTTGCGTTGGCCAAGGGATTTGGGGTCCATCAAACCCTGGAACCGTTTCTTTTAAAATATGTCTCAGCCGGCCAGGAGGAGGTAGTCAGGCGCGTCATTCAATACATCGGCAACACCAATGTCAAAGCGCTGGGAAGCATTGGTTTCGCACTCGTCTTGTTCTCGGTTATTCAGGCCATGGGGACTATCGAGCGCAGCTTCAACGACATCTGGGGAATTCGTTCCCACCGGCGTGGTTTTCGTAAGGTAGCAGATTATATAAGCATCCTTGCCATTTGCCCTCTGGCGGTTACATTCTCACTGGCCATGACCGCTACCATATCAAGTGCGACCATTACCCAGAAATTACGCCTTATCGGCCCCATTAGCCAGGTCATGGACTGGCTGTTTGCCCTGGGTCCCTACACGATGCTGTGGCTGGGGTTCATCTTTCTTTATATGTTCGCCCCGAACACGAGGGTGCGACCCGGATCCGCCATAATCGGCGGTATCCTGGCCGGGACCCTCTGGCAGGTCTCCCTCTGGAGCTACACGTATTTTCAAGTCGGCCTGGCCCGCTACAACGCTATTTACTCCGGTTTTGCCAGCCTCCCGTTTTTCTTGGTGTGGCTCTATGTAAGCTGGGTGATCGTCCTGTTCGGAGCGGTGATCACGTTTTTTCACCAGAACCTCCACTCCTTCCGAAGCCTGCAATCAACGCCCCACGCCAGCCCATTGTATCGGGAGCGATTGGCGTTGCGAGCCATGATGGGGATAGCCCATCGGTTTTACAGTGGAGGTCCCCCGTGGGATATGGAAGAGATCTCAAGAGCATTACAGGTACATCCCTCGCTCCTGGAGGAAGTCCTCTCCAAACTGCATGATGGAGGGCTCCTCATGGAGTTGCAGAGCGGTGGACGCCGTTTCATCCCCGCTCGCGCCCTTGGGAAGATTTCCATGCTCGACGTGGTAATGGCCATTTCTAGTGGAGGATACGACCCGCCTGAGCCAATGACCAAGGCGGAGAAGGACATGCTTCGAGACACGCTGGCACCGGCCAGAATGACATTTGAGAAGACTTTGGGCGATATCAATTTCCAGCAATTATGCCAGAATGTGGGCGGGCAATACCTTTCGCCCGGCCCATCACAGGAGTGAGCTATTGCCTGTTCATTCCAATTGTTCTATATCATGCAATGCTTTCCCCGGTGCTGAAGATATGACAAGGGAAACAAGGGGAGCGGCCATGGGGAAATAAAATTGCATGAACTGAATGGTAAGGCCGCGCTTTCCATGGGGCTGGGGTTCAATAATCCCCATGGGTCTCATATCGGAGACCTGAAATAACTTGTAGTGTCGCAAAGGGAATGTTCGCCTGTATCTTGTTGTTTTCAGTCAACATTAATTTTTAGGATTATTCCATTAGGTCAGCAAAACTTTAATTGCTTGATTTTTATTAAATTCTTATTGCTTAACCATTGGACCGAAAGCTGTGGTTCAATACCGGCCAAACCTCTTGTCGCTTCGCGAACCGGACGACAAGTCGTCCTGGCCGCCCCAACAAAATCCTTCATCTATTATTGGCGGCGATTTGGGCGATTTGACTGTAATATCGTTGATCAATATGTTGCTGATCAAAGTGGATAATTCTATGAGTTTTTCAGCCGCAGAAGATGGATTGACCATACGGTTAGGCTGTTTCGTTCATAATAATGAGCAAACAATTCGGTAGGCCCCAATCTGTAGTGAGAATTCTCGGCCAATAGTCAAAATTTGAGTCCACGGTGGCCCCTTTCTTATGCTCATGAGCCCGGCTTTGGGCTTTGCTTCTGTAATAAGACAACAAGAGCCAACAACCCCATCCCTATCAAATTTATTGCCCCGGCAGGGAAGAGAAGCATAAGAGAAGCAAGAATCAACGTTATTCTTTCATAGATTTTAAGTTCTTTTAAGAAATAGCCTATCAGCGCTGAGGCTATGCACGTCAACCCTAAGATGGTGGTAATGGTAGTGGCTAAAATGGAAAATGGCGTCCCCAAGAAGAGCAAAGACGGCTGAGTGACGAATACAAAGGGTATAAGAAGTGCGGGCAGGGCGAGTCTGATCCCCTTCATTCCCGTTTCCCAGGGGGGAGCGTCTGCTATCCCTGCTGCGGCATAGGAGGCAACCGCCACCGGAGGCGTGATCGCCGATATAATGGCAAAGTAAAACGGGAATAAGTGCGCCGCTATGGGAGTTACACCCATATCTATCATGGCGGGCGACACCAATATAGAGACAATAATGTATGCCCCCACAGTCACCATTCCCATTCCCAGTAAGAGAGATGCGATTACGACAAGGGGTAATAGCAAAAATAACTGCCCCCCACTGATCTTAACCAGCGCTGCGGAGAGGTAATATCCCACTCCTGATTGCATTACGCATCCGACGATTATTCCAGCACCGGCACAAGCGGCAGCCACCGGTAATGCTCCCTTGATGCCATATTCCAGAGCGGCTATAAAGCTCGTAAGGTTAAACCTTGTTTCCTTTCTCAGGAAAGTCAGGGCAAAGAGCAGCACGACCGTGATGAAACCGGCATACATCGGGGAATAACCTTGTGTTAAAAGATATACCAGAGCAATGATAGGGATAAAGAAATAGAGGTCCTTTAGAACTTTAACTGTTGGTGGTATTTGTTCTCTGGGTACAGGTTTAAATCCCAGCCTCTTGGCTTCAAAATGCAGCGTTATGAAAAAGCAAAAGAACCATAGCAGAGCTGGGATGATTGCTCGTAAACAAATGATAATATATGGTTTTCCCAGTACGGCGGCTATAATGAAGGCAGATGCACCCATAATCGGCGGCATGAACTGCCCCCCCGAGGAAACCGATGCCTCCACCGCCCCGGCGAAGCTCGGCTGGTATCCCAGCTTCTTCATCAGGGGGATGGAAATGGAACCGGTAACAAGTACATTGGCTGCCGCACTTCCACTCACCGATCCCATAAACGTACTGGCGAGTATGGCCGCCTTAGCCGGTCCGCCCGATGTGCGTCCTAATAATTTAGTGGCCAGGTCCATAAAGGCAAAGACCGCCCCCGATTTCATAAGGAGCCCGGCAAATATGAGAAAGATGATGATAAACGTGGACATAACCCCTATAGGGGTAGTAAAAACACCATTCAAGGTTAAAAACTGCGTATCAAGTATTTCTCTCCAGGAAAATCCGGCATGACCAAGCTCACCGGGAATATATCCCCCAAGACGGGTGTAGAGCAAAAAGAAAACGACCAGGCTCGCCATAGCCGGGCCTACCACGCGCCGGCATGCTTCAATGGTGATTAATAATGTTATAGCACCTAGTACAAGATCGAGCGGGCTGGCTTCTTCCGCGCGCCACGGCATATCTTCATAGTCGTAAGAAATAAATACCAATATGGCAAAAGCCAGAAGGGAAAGCACGATGTTCAGAGCCAAATACCAGCGGCTGCTTTTCTTTAATGAAGCAGTCAGAAAAATCAGTATAAGGACAGTGAAGAGATGTATACTGCGGTGGAGGAGGGCCGGGGGGCAGCCTGCGAAAGAAGTATAGAGGTGATAAAAAGCCAGGGCCAAGGCTATCAGCGTGGTTATTATACTGAGGGGCCTTTTTTGCCTCAGTATCTCGGCCATGCCTTTGGATTGCTGGATTCCCAGCACAGATTCCTTGAAGCTCATGCCCCAGCCTTTTCTAAACATAGGGGTTGCTGCCAGTAATGAAATTGTGCTGGCAGCAACCCCGTCTGTATGCTACCCAACCTAAAAACTCATTAATCTATCGGCATGAGCTTCTTGGGGATTTTATAGCCCGCTTCCTTGTAATACTTGTACGCTCCAGGATGCAGCGGAGTTGCCAGACCACTGAGCGCATTCTCAGGCTTTATATAATCTTTGAAATTTGGGTTAACCTTCCATGATCTTTTATAGTTTTCCCAGAATGCTTTCGTCACCCCATAGATCACATCGACGGGGAGGTCTTTTCTTGTAGCGAAAACACAGGGGGTACCAAACGTATCAAGCGGTTCAGGCCTTCCCCGGTAGATGCCGCCCGGAATTTGTATTTTGGTTAACCCGGAATACTTCTCAATCATCCTATCTATTACCTCCGGGGAAGCGCTGAATATATAAACCGGCGTAAATGCGTCCAGTTCAACAAAAGCGGCACTGGGCGGCATCGTTATGAGCGAATAGGCGTCAAGGTGCTTATCCTTCATTAACATTCCCCCCTCAGAATATCCAACCAGTACCACATTAGCGAAATCCTTATAGCTCATGCCATATTCTTTCAGCACAAAACGGGTAAGGACTTCCCCGGTGAATCCCTTTTTGCCGGGAGACATCTTCTTGCCTTTCAAGTCTTCGAATTTCTTTATGCCGGTCTTTACCGTGGTGTAAACATGAAAAATGTTAATATAGGTGTTGAAGGCCGACCGAATGTTGCGATACTTCTTTTTAAAGGGTGGTTTGCCTTCCCAGGCGTTGGCGTTGGTCATTCCTATGGTGAGAGAGAAGTCCTGGGTGCCGGCATTCAGGGCTTTCATATTGCTGGTGCCGCCACCAAGTGTCGGCGCCGCCCTGACGCCCTCCACTTTCTCATTGACGATGGTGGACAATACCGCACCCAGCGGGAACCAGTTTCCTCCTACAGGTCCCGTCCCCACTTTAAGGGTGATTGCAACTGAAGGGACAGGCATAAGAGACATGCATGTCAGCCCCATGATAAGATAAATGACCGCAAGTAATGTTAATTTTAAAGGTCTTTTGCTTTTCATTGCACTTCCTCCTTTTTGTTGATGATAGACAAATTATAAACCTGACTTCTTTAGTTTTCGATCAATCAATAATGTATGTAATAATCTATCACCTTTATCCTCTTTGATTTCTTTAATGGCAATTACGTATATTCATCGGAAATAAAAAAACTCCGTTTTTCCATGAAAGGAAAAAGGAGTTTTCTACAGCCGTTTCATTAATTCCGTCCTCCTGCCGAAAAACGGGTTTATAAAGGCGGCCATCCACAAGTAAGATTGAACATTTCAGAATTTAGTTCATGGGCTCATATTTCCATGTATGGAATAAAAAAAGATCAATGTCAAGCAAATATTTATTACAATTGTGGGAAAATTTAAAGAGCGTTCCTCCTCCTGTGCCCGGTTAAGACACCTGGCCAGAGGGCGAAATGCCTTTTTTTCTAAACATTTTTACAAGCATTGCTGTCGCCGGACACAAAAAGTTACATTATCTGGCCTTCAATAAAGCTATCCAGCCACCTTCCGGGCTATTTCGTCTCCCACGTCCCGCGTTCCCGCCGTGCCGCCAAGATCGGGCGTCAGCACCTTCTTTTCCATCACGGTTTGCTCTATGGCCCAGACTATCCGGTCGGCGGCCTTCGTCTCGCCGAGGAAATCAAGCATGAGCGCCCCTGACCAGATGGTGGCGATGGGATTGGCCCTGTTCTGACCGGCATACTTGGGCGCGGAGCCGTGGATGGGTTCGAACATGGAGGTTCCTTCAGGGTTGATGTTGCCCCCGGGAGCCATTCCCAACCCACCGGCAATCATGGCGCCAAGGTCTGTTACGATATCCCCGAACAGGTTTGGAGCAACCACCACCTGAAATCTCTCGGGATTCTTTACAAACCACATGGTGGCGGCGTCCGCCAGCATGATCTCCAACTGGATTTCCGGGTAGCCCTGGGCTACTTCTTCTGCCACTTCCCGCCAGAAGTTGTACATGCTGGCAAGCACGTTGGCTTTGTCCAGGCATGTGACCTTGTTTTTGCCCTTCTTCCGGGCCAATTCAAAGCCGTACTGAATGATGCGGCGAGCTCCTTCTTTGCTGATGATTCCCAGGTGGAAGCCGATCTCCTCGCTGCTCGTTTCCACATCGATATCAAACCGCGCTCTGTATTCTTGCCGCTGCAAGTCTAACAGAACGTGGTTTTTCCCCCTCTTTACACGGTGCCCCAGGCCGATATAAAAATCTTCAGTATTTTCTCGAATAACGACGAAATCTATATCCTTTGGCCCCTTGTCTTTGAGGGGAGTATCCACCCCCTCAAGCAGCTTCACCGGGCGAAGGTTTACGTACTGGTCAAAATAAAATCGAGTTTTCAGGATGATCCCCATCTCAACAACTCCGGCTGGGACCCGCGGGTCCCCCAATGATCCCATATAGATGGCCCGATATTTCCCGAGTTCTTCCAGGGCCTGATGGGAAAGGGTCTCTCCTGTCTTGAGATAATGCTCAGTTCCATGAGGAAAATCGATCCACGTAACCTGGAATTCCTCCCTCCGTGCAGCGGCCTCAATAACTTTTTTCCCCTCGGCTATGATCTCCGGCCCGACACCATCGCCAGCAATCACGGGTACTGTGTAATCCATTTCCATGTGCCCCTTTCTCCGCGGTCACTTATATTGGTTTTGACAGGGTTACAGGATGAACGAGCATCTGTTAATCCTTTTTATCCTGTCAGCCCGTCAAAAAAATTTTATCATATAAAATATGATGATAATTTAAAAAGTATCATAGCAGAAGAAATCACCATGTCAAGGTCTCCTTGTTCCTTTTTTATCTTTTGACGGGCCGCTGTCATTGCAACATGAAAATGTCACCCTTTTTGCAATGAGAAAATGTCACCCCCTCGGGGTGCGGCCGGAGGGAATGGTTGTGGCAATAACGGGGAGGCGCTCTTGCTTCGATCGCCGGCCTTGAGCTGTATAGCAGCCCGGCCGGCCGCACCCGTGTCTCGGGATACCCCGGGAATTTCTTTGGCATATCCGCCGGGGGTTTGCAAGGAATTTCACCCGCTTGGGGGTGGAAGACATGCCAGGAGCCATCCAACCACTGGTTGACTTCCACCTTCGCTTTGACAAAGTGCAGACGCGTGGAGGTGGGAAACAGTCAAAGCCGAAGCTGCTTCTCTGGCGGTCATTTTCTTCTCCAATAAGGCTTGTATCACCCCATAACGCTTCATCTCCCTCATGGTAAAGGGCACCTCTTTTTCCATCCAGCACCTCCTTCTTAGGAAGTGCCTCAATATCAGCAGATTTTAAAGAAGGGTGACATAATCATATTGCATTAACACATTTGGGGTTTTCTCTTGACTCACGTTAAGAAATAGGGTATGGAAAATAAATTATTCCGAGAGGGTTGCCGGAATGGCATTTCCTCTCATTATTATTGCAGGATTTGAAAGACAGGCAATGGAAGAAAAAACATTTTTAATGGAACAACGGATTGCCAAATACCGGGAGTTAGTTAATAATGGTATAAATCCATATCCTAATGACTTTCGGGTGCGACAGCGCGTGCATGATGTGATACAGCGGTTTGAGTCAAAGAGCCCTGAAGAGTTGGAGCATATCAATGATGAGCTGGCAGTAGCCGGCCGGATGATGCAATTTCGGCACTTTGGTAAGGCCACATTCATCCATGTGCAGGACGGGACGGGCCGAATACAGGCGTATGTGCGCCGGGATCAGATAGGGGAAAAGGCGTACCAGCAATTCCAACGGCTGGATGTGGGCGACTTTGTGGGAATAAGGGGGAAGATTTTCCGAACGCGGACCGAAGAATTGACTGTGCTGGCCCGTGAAGTTCGTCTTCTCGCGAAATCCTTGCGCCCCTTGCCTGAGAAATGGCATGGATTGAAAGATATCGAGACGCGTTATCGACAGCGCTATCTGGACCTCATCGTCAACCCGCGTACAAGGGAGATCTTTCAGCTTCGCAGCCGTGTGGTGAGATTAATCAGGCAATTTCTCGATGCAAGGGGGTTTCTGGAGGTGGAGACTCCGATGATGCAGCTCATTCCGGGGGGCGCAGTGGCTCGACCGTTTAAAACTTATCACAACGCCCTGGATCAGCCCATGTATTTGCGTATAGCGCCTGAACTTTATCTGAAACGCCTGCTGGTGGGGGGGCTGGATCGAGTCTATGAACTTAACCGCACCTTCCGTAATGAAGGGATTTCCACTGAACATAACCCCGAATTCACCATGCTGGAATTCTACCAGGCTTACGCAACCTATGATGATCTGATGGACCTTACCGAGGAGATGCTAACCCACGTGATTCAGGAGGTGATCGGCACTTTGACCACCTCCCACCAGGGGCACCGCATCGACTGGAGCCGACCATGGCGCAGGATGTCATTGCACCAGGCCTTGATTGAATATGACTCCATTCCCCCCGAAAAAATCAGGGATCCGGATCATCTCAAAAAGAGGGCAGAGGAATTGGGTATCGAGACGAGGCCCGAATGGACTTCGGGAAAACTCATGACAGAACTCTTCGATACAGTGGTAGAGCCCAAACTTTTGCAGCCCACTTTCATCGTTGATTATCCTGTTGATGTATCCCCGTTATCTCGAAAAAAGGATACCGACCCCGGGCTTGTGGATCGTTTTGAGCTATTTGTTGGTGGGCGGGAGATCGCTAACGCCTTCTCGGAGCTCAATGATCCACTGGATCAGCGAGACCGTTTCGAATGGCAGGCTCGCCAGAAAACGGAGATGGAGGAAGCGGGCCAGATTATTGATGAAGATTACCTGCGGGCGTTGGAATACGGCATGCCGCCCTCTGCAGGCGAGGGGATCGGCATCGACCGACTGCTCATGTTGCTGGTGGATGTCTCTTCCATTCGAGAGGTTATCCTTTTTCCGCAACTGAGATCAGAGAAGTGAGTCAATATCTCATGGATCACATAGATGGCGGAGGGTGCCTGTCGGCAGGGTTTATGAAAAAAGAGGACGATATAGCCGCTCCGGCGATTTCCCCTCACTGTGGATGCACCGTATGCGATTTGAATTATTCATAGGCCTCCGCTACCTGAGAGCCAAGCGAAAGCAGACATTCATATCCATTATCAGTGTCATTTCCATAGTTGGTGTGATGGTGGGCGTGATGGCATTGGTGACCGTGCTGGCAGTCATGAACGGCTTCCAGGAAGATATTCGGAACAAGATCCTGGGCATTACCTCTCATGTTTTAGTACTTGATGGGAGTGGTGGAATTCGGGAATACCAAACAATTACCAGGCGGGTGGAGACAGTGGAAGGAGTGGTGGCAGCCACCCCTTTCGTTTTGGGCCAAGCTATGCTATCGACGGACAGGGCCGCCACCGGTGTGGTGGTTCGCGGCATCGATCCTGAAACGGCGTCCAGAGTCGTGAACCTGGAAATAAACTTGAAGGAGGGGACCCTGGATGAATTGCACTCCCCTGAGGGGCCGGCGGGCGTTGATTCTCCTGAAGGCATGATCATAGGAAGAGAACTGGAAAACTTGCTGGGGGTTTCAAGGGGGGACGAAATAAATATGATTTCCCCCACCGGGGTGATGACGCCGGTAGGCATGGTCCCCAGAATGCGGAAATTCAAGGTAACGGGGGTCTTTGAGTCGGGGATGTATGAATACGATTCCACCCTGGTGTTTCTCGATCTGAGAGCAGCGCAAGATTTTTTTGATATGCCCGATCGAGTTACAGGTATCGAGGTCCGGGTTCAAGATATCTATCAAGCCGATGAAGTTTCCCAGCGCGTTGCGCGGGAGTTGGGATTTCCCTATTGGACCAAGGACTGGATGCAGATGAACAAAAATCTCTTTTCCGCCCTTAAGTTAGAGAAAATCATGATGTTCATCCTTCTGGCACTCATTATTATGGTGGCGGCTTTCAACATTATAGGCACACTGACGATGGTAGTCATGGAGAAGACCCGAGATATCGCAATTTTGAAATCGATGGGAGCTACCGCCCGAAAAATCCTCAATATTTTCATTATAGAGGGCGTTGTAGTGGGGGTGATGGGGACAGCCCTGGGTATCATGGGAGGATACGGGCTTTGCTTGCTGCTGGCCAGATATCCTTTCCCGCTCCCCAGAGATGTTTATCCATTGAGTTATTTACCCGTGAAGCCCGACATATTCGATTTTTTGGTGGTGGCGGCGTCCGCCATCGTCATAAGTTTTGCGGCCACTATTTATCCATCATGGCATGCGTCAAAACTCCAACCGGCGGAAGCACTTCGGTATGAATGAAGCTCGATGGGACAACAAGCAGAGCTGGGGGCCCTTGATTCGTGTGGTCAGCTTGTATAAATTTTTTCGAAACGGAGAAAGGGAACTGCGTGTGCTTCAGGGACTGAGTTTGGATGTTTACCAGGGAGATACCATCGCTATAATGGGTGAATCGGGAGCAGGAAAGAGCACATTATTGCAAATACTGGGAACACTGGAGCCGCCCACTGAAGGCCAAGTGCTTTATCGCGGAGAGGACCTGTTTGCGCAGAACGAGCGAAGTCTAGCCGATTTTCGCAATCGCAACATCGGTTTTGTATTCCAATTCCATCATCTGCTTCCCGAGTTTAATGCATTAGAGAATGTCATGATGCCCATGTTGATTCGGGGCCATCGAAAAAAAAACGCCGCTCAAGCGGCCAGCCAGATTTTGAATGATGTCGGACTGGCCGATCGAATAACGCATAAACCCGGAGAACTGTCGGGAGGGGAGCAACAGCGCGTGGCTGTTGCCAGGGCACTGGTACTGGAGCCGGAAATTTTATTGGCTGATGAACCCACAGGAAACCTGGATCAGAACACGGGCGAGGGGATCGAGGGGTTGCTTGTTCGTATGAACGAACGCAGGGGCGTAACCATTATTCTGGTGACTCATAAACAGCGTCTTGCAGCCCGGATGAAATACCTGTACAATTTGGCGGATGGCCAACTGGAAGCGGTCTGATCGTTTGAACGAACCCGGATTGAAGATCATTAATAAAATATTTTTGTTTATCCTTATGGGATGGGTATTGGTGATGGGAGGCAAGGCTCACGCCAAGGCTCCCAGAATAACTTTTGTCCCATTGAAGGTGTATGGGATTGAAGCGACCAAATCCCTGGTTCGGGTCGTTGAAGATATTATCGCATCGCTGCTGGCTGCACAAAAAGACATAGAAATCGTCAGTCCCGCCAGTACGGCCGCACGTGTGCCCAAGGCAAAAAAACCTTCGCTCACATTAACGGATATTCGTGCAATAGGCAAGGAAACAGGAGCAGATTATGTCCTGTGGGGAAGCATTTCCCAATTCGGTCAGCGCATAAGCCTCGATTTGCAATTGTTGGAGATGGCAAGAGATGTTCCCGTGGAGAGATACTCTTTCACCGGGAAAAATCCAGACGATCTTATCGCAAGGCTTGACGAAGTAGTTGAAGCTTTGATCGCCCGGATCATCCCCCGGAAAATAATCAGGGATATACGTATCCAGGGGAACAAACGCATAGATGCCGATGCAATCCTCGGAAAAATTAAGAGCAAAGTGGGGCGTCCCCTTTCCATCGCCACCATCCAGGAAGATATTCGCTCAATGTATAAGATGGGCTTTTTTAAAGATATCGTCGTCCAACAAATCCCGGTCCCTGATGGTATCTCCCTGGTTATTGTGGTAAAAGAGAAGCCCACCATAAAGACTCTTGTGATTAAAGGAAATGAGAACATTGATACCAAGGATATCGAGACCGTCATAAAACTCAAGACACATGAGATATTTGATGAAACTACTCTGAATGAAGATATCCGTAAAATTCAAACCCTCTATACAGATAAAGGATACTACCACGTCCAGATTGAACCTAAGGTTGAACCCATCGAAAAAGAAGAAAACTGGGTTCGGCTCATTCTTCAAATAAAGGAGAACCCCAGGCTTTTCATCACCAAGATTCTGTTTCAAGGGAATAAAAGCGTATCGGATTCCGACCTCAAAAAGGTCATGAAGACAAAAGAAAAAGGGTTTTTTTGGTGGATTACAGGTTCGGGCACTTACAAGAAAGAACAAGTACGTGATGACATCTCTCGAATCAGCCATTTTTATGCGATGCAAGGATTTGCACGGCACCGTGTGGGAGAACCCGAAGTCAAAGTAAAGAAAGACCACCTCGTTATTACTATTACCATAGATGAAGGTCCTCAATTTTTCGTTGGAAACATTCGTATTCAGGGCGATCTGATCGGTCCTGTCAGCGATGTGATGAAAGATTCCTTGCTGGGCAGCGGTGATATTTTTAATAGGATCAAGGTAAGGGAAGAGATTGAACGGATTAAAGAATTTTACGCGAATGAGGGTTTTGCATTTGCCGACGCGGATGTGGACACCCAATTCGATGTAAAACATCGCAGAGTGGATCTATCGTTGACTATCAATAAGGGCAAAAAGGTAACCGTGGAGGAAATAGTAATCAGAGGGAATACCCGCACACGAGATAAAGTCATTCGTCGGGAATTGCTGCTTCAGGAGGGCCAACTGTATAAATCCACACCGATAAAAAAAAGCATACGGAGACTGAATAATACAGGTTACTTCAAAAAGGTTGACATAAAGAAAGAAAAAGGATCCACACCCGACAAGCTTCGCCTGGGTGTATACGTGGAGGAAAAGAGCACGGGATTTTTCAGCATCGGGGCCGGCTACAGCTCGGTGGATAACATTATAGGACTGGGGGAAATTGCAGAAAGAAATTTCATGGGATACGGGTGGACCATTTCTTTAAAGGGTGAAATTAGCGGCAAGCGTCAAAATATTCGTTTAAGCTTTATCGAGCCATATTTCTTAGATACTCAAATGAAACTTGGGGTCAGCCTCTTTAATGAGGAAAGAGAATTTGAAAATTATACAAAAAAAGGGAAGGGCGGCTCTCTTTTAGCCAGCTATCCAATTGCAGAGGATGTGCGGTTCCGCGGGATTTACAGGTACGAGGAGACCGAGTTGTTAGATATCAACCCAAGTTTTGAAGAAACTTTAATGAGATTGTTCGGAGAAAATTTTGATTCCGGCATAACCAGCAGTATTACCGTTGGAGTGAATCGCGATAAGCGGGACAATATCTTTATTCCCCTGGAGGGGATGCTCACGGATCTTTCCGTAGAACTTGCCGGAATCGGTGGAGACTTCTTCTTTGTCAAGTATATCCTGGATCACAGCTTCTACTACCGACTTCCCTTCGCAGGTTCCATACATTTGCGCGGTCTGTTTGGATACGCCCAAGGATACAACGGTAAAGAGGTTCCGGTTTTTGAGCTGTTTCGTATTGGCGGCATCAATACGTTGCGTGGGTTTGAGGCATTCGAAGTGGGTCCAAAGGATCCCGCCACCGGTGACACCATCGGAGGTGATTTAGAGGTGGTCTTCAATCTGGAATGGATATTCCCTCTCATCCCAAAGGCGAATCTCTATTTTCTCACGTTCCTGGATGTAGGCAATGCCTATGATAACTTTGAAAATTTCGGGGAATTGAGAGCAAGTGCTGGTGCAGGAATACGATGGCTATCCCCTATTGGTTTGATAAAACTCTTTTGGGGGCGCGTTCTGGACCCATTGCCAGGAGAGGAAAAACAAAATTTTGAGTTCAGCATCGGGGCGACATTTTAAAATAATATTTAAAGCCATTTATACTAATAGAATAAAAGGAGTACGGAAATGAAACGTTTGGCCTTGCCATTCTTGATCCTGTTTCTGACTGTCTTTTCCGTTCCCGCACAGGGACTTGAAAGCGTCCGGATAGGGGTGATAGACTTTCAGAAAGCGCTTGATCAGTGCGAAGCAGGTAAGGACGCCAAGCTCGAACTGGAGAAATTGTTTAAAGACAAAGAGAAAATCCTGATTGAGCAGAGAAATGAAATAAAACACCTTCGGGAAACGCTGGAAAAACAATCAACTATGCTTAGCCCTGATGTCCTGAAAGAAAAAAAACGAGAACTTGCTTTTAAAAGCAGGGAGTTTAAGAGAAAGTACAATGACTTTGTGGAAGAGATGAAATTGCGCGAGAAGGACCTCCGGAATCCCATTTTGCGAGAACTTGAACGTATTGTCAAAAATATCGGGAAAAAAGGAGGGTATACCCTCATAGTCCACAAGGACAAGAGCGTCATTATCTATTCCCCGGAAGCCATTGATATTACCGATGAACTGATCAGGCGCTATAACGCATATTATCGTAAGACCAAGCGGTGAATGCTCTGCAACTCCTGATTATGCCTATGCTCTGCCGTAGTGGGAAGAGCGAGAAAAAGGAAGAGCTTGAAACAAAATGAAAGAGTTGATTCTTGGAGAAATTGCACGGCGCCTCGGTGGTGAACTGCTGGGAGACCCGGACATTAGAATACACGGGATTCGCGGACTGGACGAAGCACAGGAAGGCCAGATTTCCTTCGTTGCCAGCTCCCGGTTTCTGCAATTGGCCGAAAAAAGCCAGGCCGCCGCTCTCATCGTTTCCCCCGCCCACCGTCACATCGAGAATAATCTCGTGGTGGTGGAAAACCCCTATCTCGCCTATGCCCGATGCGCCGCGCTGTTTGCCCCATCAGAAGAACCGACCCCAGGAATTTCCAAATTGGCGCACATCGGAGAAAATTGCCGGTTGGGGCGCGATATTTCGATTTTCCCAATGGTTTTCGTGGGAGATGAGGTCGAACTCGATGATGGTGTAACGCTCTATCCCCATGTTTATGTGGGGCATAACAGCGTTATCGGCGAACAAAGCGTGTTGCATCCAGGGGTGGTCCTTTATCCTCATACGCGAATCGGACGTCGGGTGATAGTCCACGCGGGAACAGTCATCGGCAGCGATGGTTTCGGATACGTTATGGACGAAGAAAATCATGCTTTCAAGATTCCTCAAACAGGATGCGTCCGGATTGACGACGATGTTGAAATTGGAGCCCTTAACGCCATTGACAGGGCCTCCATGGGGAGGACATGGATTCAGGAAGGGGTAAAGACGGACAATCTGATCCAAATTGGACACAATTGTGTAATTGGTGCGCACAGCCTCATTATCGCCCAGGTGGGGATTTCGGGCAGCGCCAGAATCGGCCGTCACGTGGTGCTGGCTGGTCAGACCGGCGTTGCCCAACATGTAACCATCGGTGATAATACCATCGTTGGGGGCCGGGGAGGGGTGAGCAAAAACCTTCCCCCCAAGGGAACTTTTTCCGGAACCCCCATCATGCCGCACACTAAGTGGCGACAATGCCAGGTGATTTTCGCCCGGCTGCCTGAGATGCGAAAAAAAATTCGAGAACTTGAGGACAAGATCGCTCAACTGGAGGGTAAAATTTCGTGATCCATCCGACAGCTATCGTTGACCCCCGGGCAGAATTGGCCGAGGAAGTCGAAGTGGGCCCATATTCTATTATTGACGAGCATGTGACCATCGGAAAGGGCACCGTGATTGGGTCCCATGTCGTCATCCAGGGTAGAACTACTATAGGAAATGATTGTAAGATTTTTCAGTTCGCCTCCATTGGCACTGTTCCCCAATCCCTTAAGTACAAAAGAGAAGATACTCAGGTTATAATGGGGGATGGGAACATAATTCGTGAATATGTTACTATACATAGAGGAACCCTCCAGGGAGGAGGGAAGACATCGTTGGGGAGTAATAATTTTATAATGGCATATAGCCATATTGCACACGACTGCCATCTCAGCAATGGAGTGATCATGGCCAATGCGGCCACCCTGGCCGGGCATATTGAAATTGAAGACTATGCTATCATCGGTGGCTTAACAGCCATTCATCAATATGTTCGAGTTGGCGCCTATGCGATCCTGGGTGGTGCAACAGGTGTCCCTATGGACATCCCCCCATATGTGTGCGCAGCGGGCAACCGGGCTCGATTATATGGACTGAATATCGTGGGGCTGAAGCGTCATGGCTTCAGCCCGGAAACCATTCGGAAACTTAAAAAAACGTATCGAATAATATTCCGTTCAGCTTTGAATCTTAAGGAAGCGGTGGCTCAGGTTAAAAAAGAGGGCCTCGATGGCCCGGAGGTGGAACATTTAATTCAATTTATCACATCTTCTCAAAGAGGAATATGCAGGTAAATGCAAAAAATCGGAATGATTGCAGGATATGGCGAACATCCTATTATATTCGCCAAAAACGCCCGCCTGAATGATGTCGAAGTGGTCGCCATTGCCTTAAAGGAACAGACATCCCCCCTCTTAGCTGAACATGTGGACACCATCCATTGGATTAGCATCGGCCAGCTAGGTCGGCTGATTAAACTGTTTAAAAAGGAGAAAATCACCCGCGCTGTAATGGTGGGAAAGATCAAAAAGACGCTGATGTTCTCCAATATTCGGATGGATATCAAAGGGATCAGCCTGTGGAGCCGGCTATCAAACAGGGGAGACGATGCCATTTTACGGGCAGTGGCCGAGGAGCTGGAAAATGAAGGAATCATTTTGGAGGATAATACTCCATTTATTGTTCCTCTGCTGAGTGAATCGGGCTTGATGACCAAACGGCACCTCACTTCGCGGGAAAAAGAAGACGTGATGTTTGGATGGAAGCTGGCCAAGGAAATAGGAAACCTCGACATTGGACAGTGTGTGGTTGTCAAGGACCTCACCGTGCTTGCCATTGAGGCCATCGAGGGTACTGACCAGGCCATCTTGCGGGGCGGTCAACTGGGTGGACGTGGAGTATTAGTCATCAAGGTGAGCAAACCTAACCAAGACATGCGATTCGATGTTCCGGTGGTGGGAGCCCAGACCATCCGAACCATGCAACAGGTTGGTGCGTCTGTTCTGGTTGTGGAAACTGGTCGAACTTTGATGTTCGAGCGGGAAGAGATGATTCGGTTGGCAAATGAGGCGAACATCTCCATCCTGGGAACCACCAATGGAAAGTTGTCATAAAGAGATTATTGACAGGATAAGGGGATAAAAAAGATTAGGAAAACCGGTCTGTCCCGGTATCCTTTCAGAATTTCTTCTCAAAATTCAACGACTTGTTGACGCCGAAACATTTATTTAATTTAATATATGCCGATGAAAAAAAGCGATGCAAAGATTCGAGCGGGCGTTGTGGGTGTGGGATACGTTGGTCGGTTTCATGCTGCTAAGTATGCCCAAAGCCGGCATGCAGATTTGACAGCAGTTGTCGATATTCGCCCTGAAAGGGCTCGATCCACAGCACAAAAGTTCCACACCCGAGACTTTACCCACCAGGCCCAAATTTACGATATGGTAGATGCCGTGAGCATTGCAACGCCGACCAACTGTCACTATGAGATTGCAATGGACTTTCTGGATCGCAGTATAGACGTGCTGTTAGAAAAACCCATGACGCTCACAGTGGAACAGGCTGATGATTTAATCCGCAAAGCATCGAAAAATGATTGTATCCTTCAGGTTGGCCACCTGGAACGCTTTAACCCGGCCATTCGCGGCATCAAAAGTATTCTAAACTCCCCCCTCTTTTTCGAATCCCATCGTCTGAGCCTTTTCAAGACAAGAAGTACTGATGTGGATGTTGTCCTGGATCTTATGATTCATGATATTGATATCATCATGAGTTTTGTAAGATCGGATGTGGTTAATATTGAAGCCATCGGCATACCGGTGTTGAGTTCTCTCATCGACATCGCCAATGTTCGCCTGAGGTTCGCCAATGGGTGTATGGCAAACCTGACAGCCAGCCGTATTTCTGATAAAGAGATGAGAAAAACACGAATCTTTCAACCCGATGCCTATCTTTCCATTGATTACGTGATGCGAGAAGTTTTAATCTACCGTAAGAGCACAGAAAACTCTCCGGATGGAATGCCCCGAATCGTCGTAGATAAACGCAATATCCCCACCACTGATTCTCTTCAGGATCAGATAGAGGCGTTTCTCCATTCGGTGGCTACCAGGACTCCTCCCGAAGTATCGGGCGTGGAGGGACGCCGTGCATTGGAAGTGGCTAACAACATTATAGAGAGCATTCAGGAATCCATGGCATGGGCGAGACGAGCACGTGAAGATTCAGTGCTAAGCACGCCCAAGAACCGTTCCGGCACTCGAAAGCAGTGAATAATCAATCCCCGCAAATCATGATCGTGGCCGGTGAGGCCTCCGGAGACATGCATGGAGCTGATCTCCTGAGAGCACTGCTTCAGCTTAATCCTCGTGTTCGCATAAGTGGGGTTGGCGGCGCTCGAATTCGCGCTGTGTGTCCCGGAGTTATGTTCGATGCCTCGGAAATGGCCGTAGTTGGATTCACGGAAGTGCTGGAGAAATTGCCCGGCATTATTCGTACGTATCGCCGCCTCAAACGAGCCTTGGAGACGATTCGTTTCGATCTTTTGATCCTTATCGATTATCCTTTTTTTAACCTCAGGCTCGCGAGAGTGGCAAAAAAAATGCGGATTCCCGTTCTTTATTATATCAGCCCCCAGATTTGGGCATGGCGAAAGGGGCGGGTCAAGCAAATAGCTCGACTGGTGGATTGTATGGCGGTGATTTTTCCATTCGAAGTTCCTTTCTACTATAAAGAGAATGTCCAGGTGAAGTTCATAGGCCACCCCCTGATCGACTTGGTCCGTCCTGTGCTGAGCCGGCAGGAAGCCGCAAAGCAGTTCAATCTGGATCGTGAAAAGACTACTATCGGCCTTCTTCCCGGGAGCAGGGACAGCGAGATCAAATCGATGCTGCCTAAAATGCTGGAGGCCGCCCGTATCCTGTCTCACAAGGAGGGCCGGTTTCAGTTTATCCTGCCCTTGGCCCCTACGTGCGACGAAGCTAACCTCCATAATATCCTGGACAAATTTGACGTAACTGTTAAAGTTTTCAAGGAACACTATTATGATATCATCCACGCGTCGGACTTTCTTGTAGTGGCATCCGGAACGGCAACACTTGAGGCCGCTATGCTGGGAATTCCCATGGTGATTGTTTATCGTACCTCTCTATTAACCTATCTCCTTGGTCGCCTTCTGGTATCCATTAAAAATATCGGCTTGGTGAATATCGTCGCCGAAAAACAAGTTGTGCCCGAATTGATCCAGTGGCAGATGAGGCCGGATCGGATCGTTCAAGAAGCACTGGCAATCCTTGATGACCCGGACAGGTTGTCCTGGATTCGCCAGGAATTTCTCAAAATTAAGAATAAGCTCGGGGAACCCGGAGCATCCTTCAGGGTAGCCCGGCTGGCGCACGAATTTATAATGAGCAAAGGCGGTGACCAGAGAAGCAGTGCTTCATTCAGCAAGGTCGTGCTGTGAAAGGGATTTCCTCCCTTTATAATATGGCATGGTTCATAGCGGCCCCCGGTCTGCTCCCGCTGTTCTTGTTGGTAACGAGGGTTGCGGGGAAAAAATACATGGGGATTGGGGAACGTCTCACTCTATTCCTGCCAGGTGATTCCCACGGACCATCGACGATGTGGCTTCATGCCATATCCGTTGGCGAACTCAACGCGTTACTCCCCGTTGCCCGCGCCATCCGAAATCTGGAGCCTTCCCACCCATTGGTGATCACCACGCAGACGACTGCGGGCATGGAGACCGCACGACGGAGTTTTCCCTTCGCACATGCTATCCTGTATGCACCCCTGGATCATCCCTGGTCTGTGAAAAGGTTCATTCGTCGTTTCAGGCCGTCGGTATTGTTGGTCATGGAAACAGGCTACTGGCCCAACATGCTGATCCAGGCACGTTTGCAAGGAGCTATGACCATCTTGGCTCAAGCCCGCATGTCCGAGAGATCTTTCCAGCGATGGAGAAGATTCCCTGCTATTTTCCGTTGGGTATTCAATTTTTTTCACTGCATTACCGTGGAAGATTTACCCACACGTGATCGATTTGTTGCAGCAGGCGCCGACAAAGACCGCTTTCGTATTTTACCGAACACTAAATTTGATAATTTAGAGACAGTGTCCGAAGATGAGCGCTCCCTGCTTCGAAAGAAGCTGGGCCTTGAACCATATGATCCAGTGCTGGTTGCCGGAAGCACTCACCCTGGAGAAGAGCGTGAACTGGCTGTGGCATATAAGATAATTCGCGAAAAGTATCCAAAAGCGATCTTGATACTGGCACCCCGAAGACTGGAGCGGTTGGAAGAGGTGCGCCGCGAGATCGTCGGCCTGCATTTGCCTGTGTGCAATTGGACGGATCTCCATGCCGGTTCCCGCGTGGATGGTGTGGTTATCATCGATACTATGGGAGAGTTGGCACGATTGTATGCCATCGCCACGGTGGCCTTTGTGGGGAACAGCCTCTTTCCGCCCGGAGGGGGGCACAGTTTACTGGAACCCGCGGTCCAGGGGGTGCAGGTGACGCACGGTCCCTGCGTGGAAAATGTTGCCGGGAATGCCCGCCAACTTGGCCTGTTAGGAGCCTCAACCATGGTAAGAGGCTATTCAGATGTGGTGGATCATATGAAAAAAACCCTGGAATCACCGGAAGAGTCCCGAGCGTCCGTCCGCCGGGCCATGAATTGGATAGAGACACAGCGCGGCGCTTCTTCAGCACTTGCGGAGATTTTGCTCGAAGGTCTACAATCGCGCAAATCCGCGTTATAGAGCATGGCTCCCCGCATGCAAAACCGGGGATGACGGGTTGTTTGGAAAAGAAAATAAGTAAACTGGCCTTCCGTATGATCGATCAAGTGCCGTACAGATGGAGCCGCTTTCGTAGGATCCAGGGGACGGTATGGCCTTTGCTGATCCCGTTGTCCTCTCTTTATGCCGAAGGGATGAAGCTGCGGGGCAGGCTTTACCGATCCGGTTGTCTGAGGATTCATCGTCTGCCGTGCCCGGTCATAAGCGTGGGAAACCTTACCGTCGGAGGTACGGGAAAGACCCCCACGGTGATCCTCCTTGCCCGTATTCTCAAGGAAGCAGGGCGTCATCCGGCGGTTATCAGCCGGGGGTATCGAGGCAGGGCGCGAGGGAGGAGCAATGTGGTGTCCGACGGCCATAATCTTCTTATGGGATTTCGTGAGGCCGGGGACGAGCCAGTTTTGATCGGCGAATCGTTGCCAGACACTCCGGTGTTGATCGGTCGACGGCGCATAAACCCGGGCCTGGAGGCCGTGGAGCGCTTCGGAGCGGATCTAATCGTACTGGATGACGGCTTTCAACACCTTTCTTTGGATAGGCAGATCGATTTGACCCTGATCGATTCCCGGTACGGCCTTGGAAATGGACGGGTTCTGCCGGCCGGTCCATTGCGGGAGTCGCCCGAAGCTCTGGCCAGGGCGAGCGCCATTCTGCTTACAAAGTGGGATGGCCGTCTTGAGCCTGGTCGAGGTGAATTGGCGGCACGTCGCTGGAACCCCACGGCACCCGTTTTCCATGCTCGTTACCGCGCGGTTGCCCTTGTGGATGCAAAGGGAGCGCGGCGTGCTGTTCAGGAACTCCGAGGAGCTAATGTGTGTGCTGTGGCCGGAGTGGCCGACGCAGAGCATTTCCTCTCAACTTTGTCGTCCCTCGGGGCTCAGGTGATCAATTCTTGCCTGTTTACGGATCATTACCGCTATCCCGACAGGATCCTGCCCTGGATTGAGGGCCGCGCCCGAAAGGCCGATTGTGTTATCACGACCGAAAAGGACATGGTTAAACTGGGTGGGAGAGTTTCAGATATCCTCGCGCTGGCGGTTGAGCAGGAAATCATAGAACATGAGCCATTTCTGAGTTTTTTGTTGGAACGCATAGAAATGCATGAACGGTAAAGGGATTTTGTTCAGACTTAGAATGTATTCCATTATAGAACCCACTCTCCATGGTTAGGTCTTTCGTCGGATGGGGCTTGGGTTATAGGTGAAGCCGGGAGCGGCCCCAATGAAAGCGACCGCATTCTGGCTGCTGAGAATGCATACCGGGCCTGAAATGATATCCAGTGGGAAAATTTTCCAAAAAATACATGCGGTCTCTCCATAAACGAATAAGATCGATCCGACGCTGGTTTCAGTGGCACCTTCTTTTCGTTTTAATCCGGATAACACGCGGATTGGCGATCATTCTTCCAGAGTCTCTGGCGTTTGGGATGGGAGAGGTCATGTCGGGAATATGGCACAAATGCGCGCGCAAGAATAAAATGCAGGCAGATCAAAGCCTGAAAACAGCTTTTCCCCGGTGGCGCTCTGAACAACGGGAGCGCGTAATGCGGGCGGTTTTTCGAAACCTCGGGCGCAGCGCCATCGAGCTTTTCCGGTTCTATGGTGGGAAATACGATCTTCTGAAGCATCTCCATATTGATAACATTGATCGGCTGACGCGTGCTCTGGAAAAGGGGAGGGGGGTTATCATCGTATCAGCCCATCTGGGCAACTGGGAGCTTTTGGCCTGTGCCGCCTCGGCCCTTGGTTTCCCCACGCGGGTGGTTGCCAACCGGATCCGGGATTCCCGTATCGATCGTCTTCTTTACCAGAGCCGGTCGAGAGCGGGCGTGGCCATGGTGTTTCGCGATGAGCGTATCGTCCATATGCTTCGACACCTTCGAGACAAAGAGATATTGGCAATCTTGATTGATCAGGATTCGCATTTTAACGGTATTTTCGTCAGCCATTTCAATCAACCGACATATACGGCCCGGGGACCGGCCATACTCGCCCTCGCCTCAGGAGCACCCATTGTACCGGTTTTTATTGCACGGGACGATGATGGTCTCCACCGCGTTTACATGGAAGAACCCATCGTGGCGAACCCATCAGAAGATCGGGAACAGGAAATTCGCCGGATCACCCAGTCCTGCATGGATATCGTCGAGCGGTATATTCGACAATTTCCTGACCAATGGGTATGGATGCATCGCCGATGGAAGACAAGGCCGAAGGATTCGCCGCAGCCAGATTGAAGGCGTTGAGGGAGCGCATCTCAATGATCTTGTGCCGTGCCGTTGGGTTCGCCTTGTCCGGAATCGGGATTACATGCCTGAATATCATCTTTATAAGATTCCCGGCTCCGGAAAATCCCTTCCATGGCCCCAACATCATCTCACTTTGCCGAGACACTGGAATGATAATACAAACCGAAAGCTGTGATTCAATACCGGCTAAACCTCTTGTCGCTTCGCGACCCGGACGACAAGTCGTCCGGGTCACCCCAACAACATTCTTTATCTATTATTGGCGGAGATTTGACTGTAATATCGCTGATCAATATGTTGCTGATCAAAGTGGATAATTCTATAATACAAAGAGTTTGACCTTTCAGCCGTTCCGGGCTAACATACACATACTGTAATTCAAGGAGGATATATATGACTATTAGACAGGAACTATTGGAGATTCTTGTCTGCCCTGAGTGCAAGGGGGAAATCCACTTGAACGAGGAGCAGGATGGGCTGATTTGCGAGGCCTGCCGGCTTATGTACCCAATCAAGGACGATATTCCCGTGATGCTTAAGGACGAGGCCATTCCCCTGGACAAGTGAATCTACACGGACCAGGTACATCGATGTGACGCGCAAAGTTTATAAAAAACGTCAAGCGGATTCGTCTATGTACAACAATATCCTTGTGTTCATGCCCAGTTGGATTGGGGATACTGTTATGGCCTTGCCCGCCGTTGACAGACTTCGCGAGGCATATCCCCATTCGCGCATCGATGCTCTGGCCAGATCATGGGTTGCCAAATTGCTGGAAGCGTATAAAACCCTGGACAAAGTCTGGTTCTACGAGGCGCAGGGAAGATACCGTACCTTGCTTGGTATGGCAGCTTCCATACGCAATGGAGGGTACGATCTGGCGGTGCTTATGCCCAACTCATTCAGGGCGGCACTATTGAGCTTTTTGGGAGGAATCCCGGTGCGAGCGGGCTACAGGTCGGATGGTCGAGGCTTGTTGTTAACCCATTCCCTGGCAAGGAATGAGGGGGCCTGCTCCCTCCACATGGTTGAATATTATCTGGAGATCCTGCGGGCCATCGGGTTGGAACCCGTCGCCTCGGCTCCAAGATTAGCGATTAATGATGAACAACGCCTTCAGGCAGCCCGGATCTTTGAACAAAAGAGAGTCGACACGAGTCGGCCTTTGGTGGGCCTTCTCCCTGGAGCGCAGAACAGTGATGCAAAAATGTGGCTTTCTTCTCGATTCGCCAGGGTGGCGGACCTCATTGTCCAGCATTTTGGAGCTTCTGTGGTCTTTTTCGGTGGCTCAGGCGATCTAAATCGCGTGGAAGAAGTCAGGCGACAAATGCATGAACCTTCTTTTACATTGGTGGGTACAGGCCCAATGCATGTTGCCGCTGCTGTGGGAACTCCGGTGGTGGCCATATTTAGTTCCACCGATCCCCGCATCACCGCTCCGTACAGTGGACCATGCTCCATTATCCAGGCGAATGTCCCCTGCGCGCCATGTGGGAAACGAAAATGCGACCGCAACTTCGAATGCATGAAGGCCATCTCCGTTGACGATGTTTTGCGCGCTGTGGCATATCAAATTACAGTTACACATTAGCATGAAATACTTGGAGGAATCCGTTTCGGGATGCGTTTTCGATTTTTGCGGGCGATTCTTCTGACGCGAGATACACCGAGCAGGGCGTTGAGGATTGCTCCCTCATGAATGTTTTTTCGGATGGACAGACAGAGGAAATATAAAGAGATCATCGGGAAATTCGCGGGGAAGAGGATCATGGTTGTGGGGGATCTGGTGGCGGATCGCTACATCCTGGGAATGAGCTCCCGGGTATCCCGTGAAGCGCCGGTTTTGATCCTGAAATATGATTCGGAAATGCTCGCCCCGGGGGCCGCCGGGAATGCCACGGCAAACTTGAAGGCACTGGGAGCCCATCCCGTCCCCCTGGGAGTGGTGGGTGATGACGAAATTGGTCTTCGATTACTCGAGATCCTGAATCGAAGCGGCGTGGATACGCGCAATATAATTATTGAACAGGGAGCTGTTACAACAACTAAAACCCGAATCCTGGCAGGCGGGCAAAACACTACCAAGCAGCAAGTCATCCGTATTGACCGCGAGCCTGAGCGGAAACCGCTGGCCGGCACTCATGAGCGAATTCTTGGAGAGCTGCGGCGGTCTCGCGGACAATGGGACGCCCTACTGGTCTCGGATTACTCCCTGGGCATTATCAACGATGCCGTCAGTGAAGAGGTTGTTCGGTTGGCCCGTGAGGATAAGGGCATTATTACAGTGGATTCCCGCCGCTCCATTCTTAAGTTTCATCACGTTACCGCTGTCACTCCCAATGAGGAGGAAATCGAGGACGCATTGGGAATATGCCTGGACGACGGGACGCTCGAAAAAGCGGGGAGGACTGTCCTGGAAGCCATTCAACCCCAGGGAGTCCTTATCACTCGCGGGCGGAAAGGTATGGCTCTTTTCCAGCCCCGCAGACCCACGACTCACCTCTCCATTTACGGGACCGATGAAATCGCCGACGTGACCGGTGCCGGCGATACGGTGATCGCCACGTTCACCCTTGGGCTGGTCGCCGGGGCTGATATGGTTGATGCATCGCAATTGGCCAACATGGCGGGCGGCCTTGTTGTAATGAAAAGAGGGACGGCCACCATCAGTGCCGGTGAGTTGCACGCTGCCGTAAATTCGGATATGGAGGGACCTTCATGAGACACTCGATGGATCCCCTTGAACCAGCCCGGATAAGATCTTTGGAAAATTTAATTCCCGAAATTGAACAAGAACGCCAGAGGGGCAAAACCATTGTTTTTGCCAATGGATGCTTTGATTTGCTTCACGTTGGGCACATCCGCTATTTACGCGGTGCAAGAGCTTGTGGAGACCTCCTGATCGTGGCTGTCAACAGCGACGAATCCGCCCGACGGATCAAAGGGCCGGGTCGACCTTTTATGCCCTTGTCCGAACGTATGGAGATTCTCGCGGAACTCAGGTGTGTGCATTATATTCTGCCTTTTGACGATTCAGATGTCAGCAGGCTCCTCCTGAGTCTGCGCCCCCATATCCACGCCAAAGGAACTGACTACACGGAAGAGAGCGTCCCCGAGAGGCAGACTGTTTGGTCATATGGAGGCCGCATCGCCATTACCGGCGATCCCAAAGAGCACTCTTCCACCGAAATGCTGAAGAAGGCAAAAAAACGGCTGGAATCGGGATGACAAAAACTCCGCGGAGAATCCTCCTGATTCGAACCAGCGCCCTGGGGGACGTTGTCATGGCGTTGCCAGTGGTGCGCACGCTCCGATCCATCTATCCCGAAGCCCGGATAGACTGGGCCGTGGAAGAGACCTCAGCATCAATTCTGGAGGATAACCCGGACTTGAGCCGTGCTCTTATCCTCCGCACTAAAAGGTGGCGTCAACGAAAGAGCCTTTCGGCTTTGCAGGAGATGGCGGAGACAATCCGCCAACTGCGGAGCGCTGAATATGATCTTACACTGGATCTCCAGGGGCTGATCAAAAGTGGCTTCATTGCCCGAATAACAGGGGCTCGGCTCCGCATCGGGTACCACCGAAGCCGATGTCGGGAGCCTTTCAGCGCCAGGTTCAACAACCTCCACGTCCAGACTCGGGCCGACACACACATTGTGGATCAGCAATTGGAACTGCTGCGCCCACTGGGTATTATTGAGCCTGATCGTCGTTTCCAGATCCTTCTTCGCAGGGAAGACGAACGTCATGCTGAAGAATTTATCTCCCGGTTGAACCGGCGGGAAAGTGGGCCGATTGTAATCAACCCGGGTGCATCGTGGCCGACGAAGCGCTGGCCCCAGGATCGCTATGTGGCCCTTGCGCAACGCATCGTGGATGTGCTGGGCTTTCCCGTAGTCGTTACATGGGGCGGCGAAGCGGAAGGCCGACAGGCACATGAGCTTGTCCGCCGAGCAGGTCGGGGCGTTTTTCTTGCACCACCTACCGACATCCGTCAACTGGCAGCGCTATTGAGCAAATGCCGTCTTTTCATTGGGAGCGACACCGGACCGCTCCACATCGCCGCTGCTCTGGGCGTCCCGACGGTGGCTCTGTTTGGCCCATCAGACCCGCATCGGAACGGCCCATATGGCAACACTTCCCGGATTCTCCATTCCCCCTTGCCTTGCTCCGGATGCTACCGCCGCCAATGTCCCGATCCCGTGTGCATACGCTCAATCCGCATCGATGAGGTTTTTGCAGCGGTTCGCGAGATTGTATAATTGCATCTTGCTCCATGCTCAAAAGGATTTCCCGCCGGGAGACGGGCTTGCATTAACCTGAATGCTCACCTGAATGGAAGGTTCCGCCGGAAATATGACGCTGCCGCCTCCTAATAGAGGCTGTCGAAAATCGCAGGAATTTAACAATATTGATCAGGCAACTCGTTGATTTTACAAGGGCCGAATTCATGTAAATCTCATTTATCGACACCCTCAATAACCAGGGGATCCGGTCCTCTTTTGTCCATGGGTGCCTGGTTGAAAGTCGGGTATTCTTGACCATATACCAGGGCTGTGCTATACAATTTTCAGTTATATGCCATGAACAAATGGGACATACCCTCACATGAGAGAGAAACTTACTGTGCTTGTGCCCTCGTTCAACGAAGAGGGAAACATCGAGGGCTGCCTTAAAGGATTGACCTGGGCGGATGAGATACTAGTAGTTGACTCTTACAGTACGGATCGTACCGTTGAGCTGGCCCGGCAATATACTGATCGGGTACTCCAGCATGAATACGTTAATTCCGCTGCTCAGAAGAACTGGGCAATCCCGTTAGCCGCGCATCAGTGGGTCCTTGTGGTGGATTGCGATGAACGGGTGAGCCCAGAGCTGCGCCAGGAAATAGAATCCGTGCTGGCCGACCCGCAGGGCTTCGACGGCTTTATTATCCCACGGCGGAACATCTTTCTGGGGCGTCCGATACGGTACTGCGGCTGGGGTCCCGGGGATGATACGAATGTACGCCTGTTCAAGCGCGACAAAGGGCGGTATGAAAACAAAGAGGTGCATGCCGACGTTGTGGTGGACGGGGGACGTGTGGGAAAACTTCGCTCCCCGTTCGTGCATAGATCATACCGCAACATTTCCCATTATCTTGAAAAGATACATCGTTACACCGACTGGTCAGCCGGGGATGTGGTCAAAAAGGGGAAACCCGTGGGTGCTGACAAGATCATTCTGCGTCCACTGGCAACGTTTTTCAGGATGTATGTGTTAAAACTGGGCTTTCTGGACGGCTTCCACGGCCTTGTGCTATGCGCGCTGAGCTCCTATTACGTTATGCTTAAATACGTGAAGGCATGGGAGCGCCTTCGGCTGGAAAAGTGGGAATGAGACACCCGGTGGTATTAGAGATAAGCTCCGCAATGCATATAGGTGGGGGTGAGGTCCATTTCCTTAACCTGGTGGCGGGTTTATCGCGCGACCGGTTCAGTGTTTCAGCGGTGGTGCGGCCTAAAAGCGCTTTGATACCAAAACTTAAAGAATGTTCTATCCCCGTATATACTCTGCCGCTTCGAAATTCTCTGGATCTAGTTTCGGCCTATGCTCTTCGGCGATTATCCAACCGGTTGGGGGCAAATATCATCCATGCCCATGTGGGGCGGGACTATCTGATCGCTGCACTTGCATGTGCGAAAAGGTGCCGTTTAGTCTTAACACGGCACCTTCTGCTGCCCATGCGTCGTTCACCCTTACACAGGATGTGCTTCCGAAAGGTTGACCGGTTTATTGCGGTATCACAGAGTGTGAAAGAAGCATTGATCCGGCATGAAGGCATCGACCCGGCGCGTGTTGTGGTCATTCCCAATGGCGTTTCAGTGGGACATCTTTTCCCGCCCACCAGCATTGGGGAACTCAGGGAGCGACTGGGCATTCCTCCTGGGGTGAAAGTTGTGGGTATTGTCGGACAGGTCTCTCCGCATAAAGGACATGAAGATTTTGTAGAGGCTGCTGCCAGGCTTTCCACGCAGCATCCCGGAATAATTTTCCTTGTTGTGGGAGAGGAGTCGGGAAATGGATCATTTGTCCGCAAGCTCCGGTCGCAAATCATCCAAAAAGGCCTTGAAAAAAGATTTTTTTTTACCGGATTTCTCGAAGACGTTTCATCAGCCATGGGACTGATGGATGTCCTGGCGGTGCCGTCATGGGAAGAGCCTTTTGGCCTGGTCATTCTGGAGGCCATGGTTGCGGGGGTTCCCGTGGTGGCGACTGATGTCGGCGGGCCGGGGGAAATTCTGGAAAATGGCATCAGCGGTATACTGGTATCACCTCGGGCGCCGGGGGAACTGGCGGAAGCCATCGTATCAATTTTGGCGCGCCCGGACCTCTGTGCCAAGCTTTCCCGAAATGGGCGCGTACGGGTCGAGAAGCATTACAACCTTGACCTCCAGGTTCGGCGGACAGCGGATGTTTTCAACAAATTGGGGGCACTCCAATGACAGGCTGCCGGCGTAACATCCTCTTTATCCAGGGAGTAACCCGAATGGGTGGCTCAATCCGGGGGCTTTTGAATTTTCTGGAGAGGATGGATCGGCAGCGGTTCTCACCCATGGTGGCGACATCGGCAAACGGAGAGTTCACGTCGGAGTTGAAATTGCGGGAAGTGCCATATTTGGTCGTTCCCATGGGGATGTGGCGAAAGGCAAAATCCTGGCCCAAGATTCCTTTTTCCCTGTTGAGTCTGCGACGCATTATAATCCGAACACCCATCCATCTGGTACATGCGAACACGCTATGGGATAACCCTTATGCCATAGGCTCTGCCTGGCGATTGGGTATTCCCATTATATGTCATATTCGGGGCAGTTGGACTCCGGACAAAATCCAGAAATACAGGATTCATCGGGCAACACGCATTGTGACTGTATCCAGGGCCCTGATGGCCGGTTTCATACCGACACTGATTCCCCGAGTGCGGGTAGTGTATGATGGGGTGGATCTTGAACGGTTTCGTCCTCGTCCCGGGGGACATTCAGTCCGTGAAGAGTTGGGCATCGGAAAAGATCGGCTTGTGGTAGGCATGATATCGCGGTTAGATCCGCTGAAGGGACAGGATACACTTATTCGCGCAATGGCTGTAATGCAGAAAGGCTTCCCCAATATTACCCTCCTGCTGGCAGGCGAAACTTCCCGGCAGGACCGATGGTACCGAGCATGCCTGGAAGAGCTGGCCCAAGAACTTTGTCCGGCAGGGACGGTGATTTTTACCGGGTTTCGTGGCGATATAGACCGGATTACGAATGCGATAGATGTGGCTGTTTTGCCCTCCCGGGAAGAGGGGTTCGGCCTGGCGCTGGTGGAGGCCATGTCTGCCGGCAAGCCCGTTGTCGCTACGACTGTGGGGGGCATACCAGAGGTGGTAGAGGATGGTGTAACCGGTTTATTGGTGCCCCCTGAGAACACATCGGCATTGGCGGAAGCCTTGAAAACTCTTTTGAGCGATTCAACCCTTCGCATTGCCATGGGTAAGGCGGGAAAACAGAGGGCAGAGCGTCTTTTCGATGTGAAAACCCACGTAGAATCGATGCAGAACTTATATCAGGAACTGATCCCCGCCTAAGGCGGCTTAATGGAGTAAACGCCACAGGTCCTTTATGGCGGCTGAAACAAATCGGTGGAATGACCATGATCTCGGTGCCGATCCTAACCTACCATGGTATCGATGCCAGGCCCAGGGGAGTGCCTGTATCTCAATTGTTTGTCCCCCCGGAGCAATTCCGAAAGCATGTGAAGACTCTTGTGCTTCGAGGCTATGAATCATTACGCATGTCCGAACTCGCTGATTGTTTGCAAGATGGGGTAAAAGCGCCTGGGAAAAGGGTGGTTTTCACGTTCGACGATGGGTTTCGTGACAACTATGAACATGTGCTGCCACTTTTGACTCTGCATGGCTGTGTGGGTACTTTTTTCGTGGTGGTGCATCGGATTGGCGGAATAGGGGAGTGGTCGCCCAAGACCGCCGGCCCGCTTTTAACATGGAATCAGATACAGGAGATGTATCGGGCCGGCATGGAGATCGGTTCGCACACACTGACTCACCCCGACCTGACCCGACGGCGCCGGGTGGAAAGACGGAAGGAACTCGTTGATTCCAGGAAGATATTGGAAGACAAACTGGGTGCACCGGTGCACTCGTTTTGCTATCCCTTCGGCGAATTTAATGAAGAAGTAGAGCGGGAAGTACAAGAAGCAGGCTACACAAGTGCCTGCACCGTGATGCGGGGCAATCGCCACGGTCGGCGCGATTTGTTCAGGATCAAGAGAATTCCCATGCATCAGCGGAATGGCCTCTTGCGTTTGATCTATCGGACCTCGGTGTTTTATCACTGGGAACACCTGATAAAGAAATGGCTTATATGAAATTTTCCGCTTTTGACAAAGAAGCTTCCCGTTTGTTTTTGCAATGAGGGAGGTCGTTACTTTTTGGGTCCGGAGTCAACGCTCAAGAAGCATTTACCTTCCGGATAATCCTCTAAGGGATGTTTGTGTCATCATGCTATCAATGCGCATCCTGCATACCAATATGCACCGGGGCGGATGGGGAGGGCAGCCCAACCGCATATTGAAAATTTGCATGCATTTGCGGGAGCGGGGCCATAGCGTGACATTGGCCGTGCCCCGCGGCAGCACCCTTTCCCGTCGCGCTCATAGTGAGGGGCTGGATGTCTTTGATGACCTGCGTTTCCCCCGTGGGTTTCATCCGTGGATTTATTTCTCTGAGGTGCAAAAGCTGCGGCGACTCATTGAGGAAAAGGGCATCCGGATAGTGCACACACACGGTTCTCAAGATACGTGGGCAGGCGTGGTGGCCGCGCGGCTGGCGCATCCATCTGCCCTCGTAGTACGGACACGGCATAATACAAATCCCGTGGGTACTGATGTTGTCCACCGCTGGCTGTATACCCGTCTGATCCATAGGGTAATCGCTAATTCCGATGCGGTCAGGGAAGAATTTCGCCGCAACAAACTCGTGGAGCCGCATCGGGTCGAGACAATTTTCAGCGCGGTGGACACGCGCCTCTTTAATTCTTCCATATCGGGGGATGGGGTGAGAGCCGCTCTCAACATCCCCTCCGATGTTCCGCTGGTGGGCATAGTAGGACGATTGGATCCGAAAAAAGGCCACCAGTATTTTTTGGAAGCGGCACAAAAGGTCTGCCGCCATATTCCGTCCACAATGTTCCTGGTGGTTGGTGAGGGACCATTGGACAAAGAGCTGAGAGCGTATACCCGTGAGCTGCGTATCGAGGGAAAGGTGATATTTACGGATTTGCGCGAGGACGTCCCTCCGATATTGGCGGCTCTGGACGTATTTGCAATTTCTTCCCTGAAGGAATCTTTTCCCACCTCCATCCTTGAGGCGATGGCCATGGAACGGCCCGTAGTAGCCACCCGCGTGGGATCCATCGAATCTTCCGTGCTTGACGGTATCACCGGATATGTGGTACCTCCTAGTGACCCGGGAGCCATGGCGGAAAAGATTATTTCATTGCTTCATGACCGAAAAACTGCCCGTACCATGGGAAAAGCAGGGAGACAGTTAGTGATGGAGAGGTTCAATGAGGAGATTATGGCTCAAAAGACCGAAAAGGTATATATTCGTCTTCTAGAAGAAGCAAACGGGGAAGGCAAACAAAACTATCGAGAAATGTTTCACCGTTAAGAAAGATGAAGAAGTGAACATGCCATGAAATTCCAATGGTTCAGCAAAGTTGATATTCGAATAATTCGGAGATTGATTGAGTACGTCCGTCCTTATCGCTTCAGACTGGCGAGTGCCATATTCTTAGCAGTGGTGGTTTCCATAACAAACGCTCTCACGGCGTGGCTGGTCAAGCCGGTTCTGGATGATATTTTCTTAAAAAAAGACCTGCTGATGTTGACGCTGTTGCCCGTCATGATTCTTGCAATATACCTGATTAAAGGAATCGCAACGTATGGGCAATCTTACTTGATCCAGTATGTGGGATATCGGGTAGTGCAGAAAATTCGTGATGATCTTTTTGCCCACTTGAATCGGCTGTCATTGAGCTTTTTTCACCGTATCCCCTCGGCGCAGTTGATATCCAGGTCGATCAACGACGTCTCCCGGCTATCAAGCGTTACATCCAGTGTGATTGCCGACGTTATTCGCCAGGTCTTCACCATTCTGGGCTTGATCTTCATCGCGTTTTACCGCGATTGGTTCCTGGCCTCCATCGCTATGGTAGTGCTTCCCATGGGTTATTTCCCCATGATTCGCATCGGCCGCAAGATCAGGAGATTGAACAAGTCCATTCAGGAGATGACCGCTGAGTTGACCAGGATCCTTCAAGAGACCTTCACCGGAATCAAGATCGTTAAGGCCTTTGGCAGCGAGGAGTGCGAGCAGGAGAAATTCAGCAAACAGAACAAGAAACTCTTTGACGTTCGCATGAAGGGAGTACGGGCTGAGGAAGTGTTAAGTCCATTGATGGAATTTCTCGGTGCCATTGGAATTGCCGCGGTAATCTGGTATGGAGGCCGTCAGGTAATTACCGGCATGACGACGCCGGGAACATTTTTCTCTTTTATCGCCGCAACCATGATGCTCTATGGTCCAGTTCGCCGGCTGAGCCGCCTCAACAACCTTATCATGGCAGCTATGGCGGCGGCCGAGAGGATTTTTGAGATTCTTGAAGAGAAACCGGAAATCGTGGATGCACCCGACGCCAAACAGTTCCGATCGCTTCAGCACGGAATCCGTTTTCGAAACGTGTCGTTTATGTACGATAACAGCCCGGATATGGTGCTCAGAGAGATCAACCTAGAGGTTGAACGGGGTGAGATCGTGGCCATCGTCGGCCATAGCGGGGCAGGCAAGACCACACTGGGAGACCTTATGCCCAGATTCTTCGATGTGTCCGAAGGGAGCATCGAGATCGACGGGGTGGATGTTCGCCGGTTTCAGATCAACTCCTTGCGTCGGAAGTTCGGCATTGTTACCCAGGAAACGATCCTTTTCAACGATACGCTTGCTTTCAACATAGCGTACGGTAAACCCGGAGCGACGCAGGAGGAGATTCGGGCCGCAGCAGAGGCGGCCTATGCCCACGAATTCATCATGCAGATCCCCCAGGGCTACGAGACCATTATCGGGGAGCGAGGAGTACGATTGAGCGGTGGCCAGCGACAACGCATATGCATTGCGCGGGCGATTTTGCGCGATCCCGAGATTCTCATTCTGGATGAGGCGACGTCGGAGCTTGATAGCGAATCAGAGCATATGGTCCAAAAGGCTCTGGTGAACCTCATGAAAAATCGCACAACATATGTCATTGCCCATAGGCTATCCACCATTGTCAACGCAGACAAAATCGTGGTGCTGGAAAACGGGCGTATTCAAGATGTGGGCAAACACGATGAATTGATCCAGAGGGATGGACCATACCTACGGCTTTGTAAAATGCAATTTAATGCCGCAGGGGAATGGTAAAGTCGAATCATGGGGCAGGAAATGTTTATAAGATCACCCTTGACGGAGAGGCATTGTCTCAGTGAGCACCGATGATAATCGAGGCTGTTCATGCTCTGTGCAACGTTCACGCGAGGAAAAGGATGACCGCCCAATGAAAGAAATTCACATAGAGGATATCCGTGAAAACACATCTTCGGAGGGAGTTTTTCTCGTCTTGAAAAAGCGTGAGGGAAAAACCCGTCGGGGAGACCCTTTTTTATCACTTACCCTGGGAGACCGCACCGGCGAGATAGAGGCCAAAATCTGGGACCGTGCGGTTGAAATGAGTAAACTTTTCGAAAAAAATGACCTGATTTGGATCCAGTCCCGGGCGGAAGTGTATCAGGACCGGCTGCAACTGGTAATCGCTGATTTGCGGCCTGTAGATGAGAATGAGATTGATCCGGGAGATTTTTTGCCCAAGGCCGAGAGAGATCCAGAAGAGATGTTCCAGGATTTGAGAACACAGTTGCGCAAGGTCAAAGATGTCTATTTGAAAGCTCTTCTAAAGAGCTATTTGCAGGATAAAGATCTCATGGAAAGGTTCAAACGTGCACCCGCCGCCAAACGGCTCCACCACGTTTATATCGGGGGCTTGCTGGAACACACCCTCTCATTATTGCGCTTGGTGGATCAGGTTGCCCCTCTCTATCCGGAGGTAAACCCCGACCTGCTCAGGGCCGGCGCTTTTTTGCATGATATGGGCAAGGTATTCGAGCTGAGTTATTCCAGGGGATTCGATTATACCACGGAGGGAAGGTTGTTAGGGCATATTGTGCAGGGATTGAAACTATTGGATGAGAAGATGTCGGACGTGGAGGGATTTCCGGACCTGTTGGCCCTTCACTTAAAGCACCTGATCATCAGCCATCACGGAGAATACGAGTATGGTTCACCCCGTAGACCCAAGACTCTGGAAGCCCTTTTATTTTACTACATTGATAACCTGGACGCTAAAATGATTGGGGTTGGCCGCTTTATTTCCCAGCAAGAGGGTGAAGACCCTGATTGGACCAGTCACCATGGGGTCTTCGGTCGTCCGTTTTATCGTCATTCTTATATGTCTCTGTCTGATCCTGATCCTTCTGGCCGGTTAAAGGAAGAAAAAAGCCCGCCGGATAACGTTGAAAGTCAGGAACTGCCCTTATTCGCCTCCAGGACCGATGAGCAAGCATAAATTACTTTTTCAGAATTGACCGTGAGCCACTGGATCATCTCAGGAACCAGGCCGGATTCCTTCCAGAAATCGCAATATTGACCGAGCGCGCTCGTCCCATGTGTACCTTTGGGCATCCGCCAGGGCATTGACCGCAATGCGATGCGCCAGTCTTGTGTCGCTTTGCAGAACAAGAACAGCTTGAGCCAGACTCTGGGGATCGGAGGCACGGAACAGGATCGCATTTCGACGATCCTGAAGAATCTCCTTGACGCCCGGTACATCGCTGGCGACGATGGGTTTGCCGGATGCCATGTATTCGAAGAGCTTGAGGGGAGAGCTGCCCATTGATACGGGGTTTTCGCCGGGCAAGGGGATTACCAGACAATCCGCCTGTCGGAGCTCGTGGGGAACCTGCCCGTGATCAAGGGGTCCACAAAACCGGACCTTTTTTTGGAGACCCAGCGTTGTCACCATTTCCTTCAAAGCCGGGGTGGGTCGAGAACGGGTGAAAATATCCAGGGTTGCCTCTATCCATGTCATGGCCCGCATCAGAACATCCACTCCCTCGAGAGAAGAGAGAGAGCCGACGTATCGAATGCGTCCAATTTTCGGGCGCAGCTTCACCCCATCAGCAAGGAACTTTCTTTGAACACCGCATGGGATGAGGGTAGTAGGGCACTTCAAGGGATAAGACGTTTTCAGTTTATTCAGAAGTGTACCGCTGATGCACACCATACCAGCCAATTGCCTGTTGAAAATGCGACGCTCCCGACGGTTGTTTTTCCAGGCGCGAACGTAGGAGTCATATGTCCAATCCCTTTCAAGATTATGGGCTTCATATACAATCCTGAAACCGGCCGTTGACGCCCATATCTGCAAAAAACTGGCAATCTTGACGAGGCGCGTGTAAATAAAATCAATTTCGCCTCTCCTGGACATCCCCCAGAGTTTTTTCAAAAGCCAGCAACGGTAAGAAAAGGATGAAAATTTGTGTTTATATCTCAGTTCTGTGGGTGGATGTTGTGTATGAAATTGAAGTCTGGGAGAGAGCATTAGGTCAAAATGACGCTCGATTTCTCCCTTATGCGCCGTTGCTGGAGTGAAAAGATGAACGGTAGCCCCTTGATTGGCTAATTCGTTGACCGTGTGCGCGATCTGGATTGAGCTGACGCGTTCCGCTGGGAAAGGGTCCGTGATGCAGTAAGCGATGTTCATGGATCAATCTCATTATTATCCACTATAAAGTAATATGCAAAGGCTTTTTAACCGGTCCCGACGGCCATTGCATCAAATACTTGTTCGGAGAGGATTGAGGAGTGCAGGGAGTCGTCGCAGCAGGTTTCTTCAATTCAGTGCAGGGCATCAACATTTTTCGTCTGGACAGAGGCAACCAATCTGGATGCCACTTTTTGGGGGAGATGATTCAACTCCATGAGGCCGCACTCCACCTGGATAGCTCTGCTGTAAGTGATCCCCATTAGGATGAAAATAAGCAAGCCTAACTCATTAAACAGCAGCAGGCTTACCAGGCCATTTACCAGCAAAATAAGGATTCCCGTTATAGAACCCAAAATGACTGCGCGGAGAAAAGACGAGGATACTTTTCGAAATACTATAATGGCTCCCCGGAAGTATGAAATGATCAACCAGAAAAAGATAATCAGCCCCGGGATTCCCATCTGCACCGTTAAATCCAGAAAAAGGTTGTGGGCATACGACATGGGCTCTTTGGCACCGGGATACACGTACTGTGGATAAATCTCTTCAAAAAGCTTTGGTCCATAACCGATGCCGATGAGCGGACGGTCCTTGATCATGTCCAGTGCGCTTTGCCAGGAGAGGACGCGATCGGAAAGGATGGCTCCAGAGACTGGATAGTTGCGCAGATCCGCTATGCTGAGAAGACGCTCCCGGAAAGGGTTGGGAAAAACAGCCAGAACAAAAATCATCATAGCGAGCACTAAAAGGCCGATAAATTTTTTACGAGCCACCGAAAGAAAAGAACCTGCTATTCCCACAGCGATCCAGACACCCCGCGTGAACGTCAGAAGAATGCACCAGGCCAAGACAGCCGTCATTGATAACAGCCAGAAGATCCGAGCTCTATTTCTTTCGAAATAGACGATGGCCAGCACTAAGGTAACATTGATGGCCAAATAGCATCCCAGACTCGTATAGCTCATATTGGAATACCAGGAGATCGTGCGTCCTTCATACACGGTCAAACCCGTGTAATAGCCAACAATGCCCACAATGGACATAAATGCGGCGCCAGTAAAAAGCCCGATCAGCAGATTCCGAATCTGCTTTCTGTTTCTTATGGTATTGGCGACCATCAAAAACAGCATTGCTTGCTTGAGCACTTCCCCCCGGAACTCGTCAAAGCTGTACCAGCGATCCATTGAAAAAACGCTGGAGATGAAAGCCATGATGACAAAAGCCAGTATAGGCAAGGAGATAGGTGTTCGGATCAATCGGAAATCCCTGGCCAGTATCATCCGGATGATCCACAACAAGAGAGGGAATAAGTACAAAGCGGCTGCTGTGGTGTTCGTATGCTCGAAAAAGAGTATGAAAAGAAGCAATGAAAGACAGTAACCAATCGTGGCATCAAATAAGTTAATCCATGAATCACGAGAGCTCCAAGGATCTTGTGGCGCGTGCTGTTCTTCAGCAGGAGATTTTGAGGAATCAGAAGGAATCTCAGGCAAAATATCCAACTGCTGATCATTAATAATCCCTTGGTGCAATGTGAAATCCTCTCCTTACTTAGTTTGCATGGAAAGATAAGAAATCAAGAAGGAAGTCCGTTGTTGCCATTGTCGCATCCCCAATGGGTGCCCGTTTTTTAACGCCATTTATAAGGACCGGTAGATTCCTTTCTCATCTCTTTTATCGGTGAGGTCATAATAAGACAGTATCAATAATCGTCAAATCAATCGTTAAAGAGAGAATCAAATCTTTGAGATTGTTTTCTCAACAAAACAACGAGGCGCTTTCCTGCCATATTTTTCAGCGTGGGGCAGTCATATGGTTTACAATTGTAATGTTGGCAGGTGTTATTGTCAACGGAAAACCGCGATTGTTTTTGGGAAACGGAACGAACATGGTATCCCCCTGGTCAGGATAAAAGTTATGGGTAAGGAAGGATGGAAGGAAATACAGCAATGGGTGCAGAGGCAACAATAAGAGAGGATTT
>JAFDED010000041.1 GCA_019310535.1 Deltaproteobacteria bacterium | reverse complement strand
AAAACAGGATTTGGGTGCTTCGATCAGTGGAGAGTCTTCATGATTGTCTTAGGGAAAGTGCACGCAGGTCATCACGATCACAGCAGGCTGCTTGCCGTTCATCGTGAATAGCATGTAAAGCTTAAAAGGTCATTTCTTTGGATATTTCGTAAAAAAATAAGTTACAATTCCCTCCTTCCGCCGGTGCTTTGCCGCCTTCTCCTCGTCCAGGCGGACGATGAAGCGCCGGCGGCCTTCCCGGAACGCCTTCACGCGTCCCCCCGTGAACATTGAGAAAGTAATCCCGTCATCCACGTCTCGCTGCTGATCCTCCCCGATGCCGGCATTTATTGCGTTCTTACAAACATTACCCGCCTTATTGAAAAAATTAACTGCATGGTGCGACCAAAATCTTGTCTTTCGTACCTTAGTATTTTGTGAAAGGGAGGGGTGCAGGAGTCAGAGCTCTCATAGCAGCGATGAAGCGCCGTAATGGGCGTGAAGCCAGGGGGGGCGGGAAGGTGGATGCGTGAAAGCCGAACCGGCCACCCCTATCAGCAAGCTGCAGGGTATCTGAAAGGTAATCGCCTCTCTCCCACCCATCCCCGCAGAAAGCTGCGGGGAATTCCACGTTAATCAACGGAGGTATTTAAAGATGTCGGAATCAAAACTTGTGTACATCAACGTAGAGGATCTTCGTCCCAATCAAATCAATCCTGCCCTGTACAGGGACGAAAAAGAACGCGAATACCAAATGGATGAAGCCCTGGAGCTTGGAAACGGCGATATTGAGCCCCTTATAATCACTAAGGACAATGTCATAATCTCCGGGCACAGAAGATGGCGGGCGGCGAAAAGGCGTGGTGTGCATAATATCCCCTGCATCATTAAAGATGTCAAGGATAAAGAGCTCGCTCACGTTCTTTATAATGTTCATCGGAGAAAAAACATCGGGGAGATTATAGGAGAAATTAAAATTCTTCTTCCAATGCTTGAGGCCCGGGCCGCGTCGGCCAAAAAGAGGGGGCGGAAAAAAGGCGGATTGATTCGGCACGGCCAGCTTGAGGCTGATTCCGACCCCAAGCAGCATTCTCAGAAAGTCGCAAAACAGCTGTCAAACATCATGGGCGTCTCCGAGGATACGGTTAAAAAAATCCTGTCATTAATGCGAAATCGGCATGATTTGCTCGATAGGGTTCAGCGGGATGAGGTCAGTGTAAATCGGGCTTACAGTGAGATGAAAGTCGATGATGCGGGGGATCTAAAAAAGCAAAACAAAATTATATCGGAAGAGCCGGAGAACCGCCGGGACAGTGCATCCGTGCCCGAGAGAAAAACGTCAATCCACACAACGGCGGTTTTTGACAAACCTAAGGATTCTCCGGGAGAGATCAAGGCCCGGGCGGAAGAATTGGCCTCCACTATAGATCAAATTACCGGGGTAATTCTTTCCTTTATGCCCTATAGAGAGCATTTGCAAGAGCAGATTTTTGAAAAGGCACAGGCCCTCAGGGGAATTTTGGAGCAATTCCTGGATATGCAACAAACCGTCAAAAACAACGAGATAGAAGCGCATTCCGGCGGGCGACCCAATGAAGATGAAGATAATGGAAAAATATCATCAAATGATGGCAAACCTGACCCGATCCCCGCCAATGAACATTCACATGCCGAAGGCGGGAAGGTAAGACAGGACAGCGAAGCCCGGGGGAGCGTATGTGACCGACGAAGCACATATTCCAATATTAACCGGAAGCCTCAAGTAGGTGACATAATTAAAGGTTTGCCCTGCCAGACGCGGTATGTGGTGGATAGGATTTTGGATGGGGGCATTATCGAGTGTTTTCCTGAATCTGCCGTGAACTACGTAAGAAAGGGGAAGCTGGTTCTGAGAGGTGGGATTGAAAATCAGGAAAGTAAAATGTTCAAAATCTCCAGTGCCATGCGGATCGGAAGGAAGCCGGGCGAAGTAGAGTATACGAAAAACTGAAGAGGCATGTCCGCATAGGGAGTATCCAAGGGGGGAAGATGTAATTATACTCCCCTTGGTCTCCTCCGGTTTCCTAACCCCCACGGAGCAAAGAGCTTAGATGATTGTCCTGACACCACAAGAAATCGCACGAAGATTGAAAAAATCTGTAAGATGGGTATATACTCATGCCCGGGAATTAGGTGCCGCGAAAATCGGTGGTTCATGGATATTCACACAGGAGGGACTGGACGATGCCATACAAAGAGGGCAAGAAATGGCGTGGGACGCTCATGCATCAAGGCAAAAGGCATCAAGCCTTATTTCCAACCAGAAAGGCTGCTGTCGTTTGGGAAAACGAGAAGCGAAAAGAATTGCAGTCTGGCGTGAAAAAGCAGCTCAAAGGCATGGACTTGATGATCTTCTGTACTAAATATCTCGACTATTCGAAAAGATTTACGGTCAAGACTTACAAGGAGAAAAAGAGGCTGTGCAGACAGATAATAGAAGAATGGGGTGCGAATTATCCCGTGCTGAATATCGATTCAGAAATGATTTTGACTTATCTGGATAAGCAGGCGGAAATCCGCTCAAATAACGCTTTCAACAAGGATCGGAAGAATCTTTTGGCAATGTGGAATTGGGGTATGCAGATTCTTGAGCTGCCATCCAACCCGGTACTCAAAATAAGAAGGCGCGCACACGACAGAAAGCCACAATACACGCCATCTCAGGAAGATGTGCTAAAGGTTCTGGCTGTTGCTGATCGTCAAGAGCGAATATTTCTTGACTGCTACCTCCAGACAGGAGCCAGGCGTTCAGAAATTTATAGATGGATATGGATCGATGACATTAATTTGGAGAGACGCGAAGTGAGACTCGGAACACGGAAAACTAAGGATGGGAGTATGGAATATGAGTGGATCCCGATGTCTGATGATCTATATGAATCTCTTATATGGTGGTGGAAAAACAGGCCCATCAAAAACAGCCCATATGTTTTTGTCTGCATGCAGCCTGGTGCCAATTACGGGAAACCGTTCAAGGTCCGGAGAAGATTTATGGGGGGATTATGTAAAAGGGCTGGAGTAACACCCTTCGGTTTTCATGCGCTCCGAAGATATGTGGCATCCATTCTGGCCGATACCCATAAAGTCAGCGCCAAGACTATCCAGCGCATTCTAAGGCATAAAAACGTAACCACAACTGAACGATATATTCACAACATAAACCGGGATCTACAAGAAACGATGAACTTATTGTCAAAAACAAATTTACCCGATGATTTACCCCAAATTAAAAAAGAGGTTAAACCCAATAGAGTCTAACCTCTTGATATCATTTGGCAGCCCCAAGGGGAATCGAACCCCTGTCTCCGGCGTGAGAGGCCGGTGTCCTCACCTCTAGACGATGGGGCCTGATAAATTGGCTGGGGGACTAGGATTCGAACCTAGGTAGGCGGATCCAGAGTCCGCAGTCCTGCCGCTAGACGATCCCCCAATGACACAGTAAAAACGTCTTTTTAATATCTTATACAAAAAAATAAGTCAAGGATAATGTCCGCAACCATATTGAGAACTTTATGTCAAGATTGCACTGACCCGGGCGTTTTCTGTTTCTTCTGCTCTTTTTCCCGGATAAACGCCAGAGCTTTCTCTATACGTCGGAAAACCTCCTCCCGGCCCATGACCTCCATCATCTCAAAGAGACCGGGGCTCACCGTGCCGCCCGTGAGCGCCAAACGAACGGGCTGTGCCAGCTCCACCAGTTTGATGCCCCTGTGCTCAGCCGTATCCCTGAAAATCCGCTCCATCTTCTCGGTGTCGAAAGGAGACATCTCGCGCAATGCCTGGACCACTTCTTCCAGCGCAGGAAGAATGCTGGGTGTGAAATATTTTTGAACTGCTTTGGAGTCGTATTCAACGTCTTTTTGGAAATAAAAACTCCCCATGTTCACCAGATCCACAAGGGTTTTGCCCTTCTCCCCGAGAGTAGCCGCCGCTGCCTGGAGGTATGCCTCTTCCACATCCTTGAACCCCCGGTCCTCAAGGATAGGTCGCATCAGCTTTGCGAGAGACTGAGGGTCTTTGTGCCGGATGTAATGAGCATTGATGGCCAAGAGTTTCTCGGCGTTGAAGATGCCGGAAGATTTGCCCACTTTCTCCAAACTGAACTTTTCGATCAGTTCATCCACTGAAAAGATTTCCTGGTCTCCATGGGACCAACCCAGGCGAACCAGGAAATTGACCATGGCGTCGGGAAGATATCCTGCTTCCTGGTAAGCCTGGACAGAAACCGCACCGTGCCGCTTGCTTAGACGCTTGCCGTCGCTCCCCAGTATCAGCGGAACATGGGCAAAATCCGGCAGATCGCAGCCGAGTGCTTGATAAATCAGTATCTGCCGTGGGGCGTTGTTCAGATGATCCACGCCCCTGAGCACACAGGTGATCTCCATGGTAATATCGTCGATCACCACGGAGAAATTGTACGTCGGCCAACCTTCGGCGCGAAGGATGACCAGATCGTCTAATTCCTCGTTCCTGAAAATCACCGGACCCTGTACGAGATCGCGCACAACGGTTTCCCCGGCCAAAGGGGTGCTGAATCTCACCACGCGGCCCGGCCCTGGTCCCAGATCACGGTTCCGACAGGTGCCGTCATACTTCGGTTTCCTTCCTTCTGCCAGCGCCCGTTCGCGGCGCGCCTGAAGCTCTTCCGGCGCGCAGGCACAGTAATACGCGTGTCCTGTCTCCAGGAGCTTTTCCGCATATTCTCGGTAAAGTCCTACTCGCTCTGATTGCAGATAAGGGCCCTCGTCCCACTGGAGATCAAGCCACAGAAGGCCCTCCAGGATGGCTTTCGTGTTTTCCTCGGTGGATCTCACCCGGTCCGTGTCCTCAATGCGAAGCACGAATTTGCCGCCGTGATGCCGACTATAGAGCCAGTTGAAGAGGGCCGTGCGCGCTCCGCCGATGTGAAGGTACCCTGTGGGGCTGGGTGCGAACCGTGTCTTGATCATATTGCCCATTATTTTTTCCCTGTGTCGTTATATGTTTTGTAACACTCTTTAAAGGGATACTCCCGTTCCTGAGACTATAAAACTGGCAATCCACCCCTGGATGTTCCAGAGATGAATAGGTATTGATATTTCCAGAGATACATATCTATGTATGCCTTACATCCTTTTACTTTATCTGTCAAGAAGTGTCCGCTTTGGGGCTTGACATCCTGGGCCGACAGGAGTAGCTTTGTCTTACACTAAACCAGCGGTACAGAAGGTCATGACGACGTATTTTTCGATGTTCATCCTTTCATTTTTGATCGTGTATCTCTTGACTCCAGCCCTGCGGCGGTTGGCCTTGTCCATCGGAGCGGTGGATCTTCCAGGAGAGAGAAAAATTCACCGGTCGCCCGTTCCCCGCATGGGTGGCGTGGTCATTTTTATTGCGTTTTACATCCCGGTGTTATTGACATTTGTATATCCCACGCTTCCCGTCTTACCATTGCTGGAGCAAAAATATGCTTACGGGGGGCTATTCATAGCCAGCTTGCTGGTATTTCTTTCCGGTGTGGCCGACGATGTCCGGCGGATCAGCCCGTGGGTGAAACTGCTCACTCAGGTGGGGGCGGCGTTAATCCTCTATTATGCAGGGTTCCGTATCGAGTTGGTTACCAATCCATTCGGAGAAAGTATAGCGCTTGGCTGGCTGGCATTCCCGGCCACCATTTTATGGGTAGTGCTGTTGACCAATGCATTTAATCTGATTGATGGGCTGGATGGGCTGGCCGCCGGCGTTGGTTTTATCATCTCTGCAGCGCTGCTGGTCCTTTGCCTGCAACAGCTACAGCCTATTGTCCCGCTGTTCACTCTCACACTCATGGGCGGCCTGCTGGCGTTTCTACTGTACAACTTCAATCCCGCCAGCATCTTCATGGGGGATTCGGGTAGCCTTTTCCTTGGGTTTGTCCTGGCGGCCCTGTCCATCGCCAGTTCTCAGAAAGGTTCCACCGCCTTCGCGCTGCTGGCTGTCATCATCGTCATGGGGCTCCCTATTCTGGATACCGGCCTATCGGTATTACGACGCCTGATCGAGGGGCGATCCTTCTTCCTGGGCGATGCCATGCACATTCATCACAAGCTCCTGGAGAGAGGGTTCTCCCATCGCAAGGCTGTGCTTCTGCTGTACGGAATCTGCTTATTCCTGGGCATCGTGGCAGCCACTATGGCTTTTCTCAGGGACGAGACGACCCGGATCGTCCTGGCTCTGACATTTGTAGCCATGCTCTGTTTCGTCAAGTTTCTGCATTATCACGAACTGGAGAACGTTTCGGGAAGGGTGAGGCTGACCCTCGAGTTGATCCGCCTCCGGCAGAGACGGGGCAAGGATTTGATAAATCTCCTGGAGGGGCTTCCCCGCATAGATCATATAGATTCTTTGTGGAATGCGTGCAAGAAGGCTTTCGCAGCAATGGGGATACAACAGGCCCGGCTTCAGTTGCGCTGGATCGGTCCAGGCGCCCCATGTGAGATGATATTTGAATGGCGCTGGCCGGACGGGGAATGGCGGGAAGAGGATATCCAGAATGGGCTTCTAGGTCATATCCTTCCCATGGAACAGCCCGGGAGATTTTCCAGCAAGCTGTGGATCTTTCATGAGATAGGCGACAATGGAGGGAATGAGGTGGGCATGAACTCTTTTATTTACATTATTCGAGCCCTTCTGCCCATCGCCTTGACTCGCATCCACAAAACCTTCGAAGACAATTCCAACACCTCGGGCTGCGTCAATCCGTTCCATATCAAGCCGTGAAGCGTTTTCATTTGCCGTGTTAGAGACTGTTGTTTCCTCGATCATTATCCGATATTAAGCGAGCCCGTGAGCTTTTCCGGCATTTTTTCGTATAGCGTTCATCGCCAGGTGAATAACGCATCGGAGCGCTATTCCTCCAAGAACAAGCCCCGAGACCAGCGGATTCTTCTGTTCGTGCTTGCGGTAATAGATCCACATACTCCGGTGGCGCTCCACTACCACACGGGCGGAAACCTTCCCCCTGCTTGCTCCGATGAAGTGGACGACTTTTGCCCGCGGCTCGTAGGCGACCTCCCATCCGCCCTGCCAGGCCCGACGGCACAGGTCAACGTCCTCCGCAAACATCCAAAACTGCTCATCCAAAAGCCCGATCCCATCCAATACATCTCTCCGGACCATCAAGCAGCAGGCCGACACCCAATCGACACGGGATGGACGGTCCCGGTCCAGATCGATCTGGAGGTAGCGGCGGGACCAGGGGTTATTTTTCCATAGTCTGGCGAGCGGCGAGTACCGGTGATATAAAGGCGTGGAAAAGGATGGGAAGCTTCGCGCCGACATCTGGATGTTGGAAAAATTTTCCTCATCGTACACCGCCGGTCCCACAATGCCCACTTTAGGATGGTGCTTCAGAAAATTGACCAGTATTATAAGGCTCTGGCGATGCAGGAGGGTATCCGGATTCAGGAGAAGAATGTATCGGCCGGCGGCACTCCTGATTGCCTGATTGTTCGCCCTGGCAAATCCGATGTTCCGGTCATTGCGTATGAATTTAACCCAGGGAAGGAGATTCCGGACCTCCTCCGGCCCCCCGTCGCTGGAAGCATTATCGACCAGCCAGATTTCACACCATAATCTTTCCAGAGCAGTTTGGAGCGATTCCAGGCAAGGAACCAGGTGCACACGGTTATTATGAGAAACCACTATGGCGGATACATCCATCACTTTTAACTGCAAAATGAAAAATTAGTTGTATTATCCTATCAGGTCAGCAAATGAGACTTTAATTGCTTGATTTTTATTAAATTCTTATTGCTTACCCATTGGACCGAAAGCTATGACTCAATACCGGCCAAACCTTAATGGCATTCTGGTTCCATGAGGGGTGGCCCCGCCATTATCTTGCTGAAAATCAACCTTTCATAAGTTTTCATCAAAGGGTGTCTAATCATGAAAGCTGCGACCCGATCAAGGCATTCAGTGATTTGATGGGCACAGCCCATCCTCCGCCTGCTACCATTAATTACGATAATTTTCATTGTGCCGCCTCTATTGCATTATGATCGGCACTGTCGTTTACCAGGTATTTTCCCAACCGATAAAGGGTTTGCAGGTTGTGCACATGTTCTTCAAACAGCGGGATGAGGACGGTGGGGAGTTGTGCAGGAAGCTGTTGCTGCAAGGCTTGAATGGTTGAAGAATCGATTTCCGCCAGGCGGCAATACCGCGTATAATTCTCTCGCAGTTTTTCTATCAAGGCCCGGAAATTTTTTATATCAGGGGTTGTATGGGCGCTGTTGTGCGCCAAAAAATCATACAATTCTTCCACGCCTGGATTTTCCCCGCAAGCTTCCGGATACTTGTCGATTACCCGTACTCGGTTGAAAACCACGCATGACAGAGGAATGCCCTCTTCCACAAGGCGCTGGCAGAAGAATCGGTTCTCCGCAATGTTGGAATGATCCGGCGCGGTTACCAAGACGAATGCTGTAGAATCGCTGACGAAAAGCTCCCGGACCTGCGCTGCCCTTTCTTTAAAGCCTTGGTGCATACTTGAGAAATTGCCAAAGAATTCGGCCAGGTCTCCCAGGACCTGAATCCCCGTGAAGCGTTCCAGGGCACCCAGATGTAGCGCAACTCCTTTCCCGAGGATTTTAAGAGGGAAGTGGCCCGCAACAATGGAGGGTTTTACGAACCACCGAACCACCGAATCATCCAGGAAATCCAGCATGCGTTTTGGTGCATCCAGGAAATCCAGTGCATGGCGCGTAGGAGGGGTATCCAGCACCAGGAGTTCGTATTCACCGGACTGGTGAAATTCCAAAAGCTTCTCCATGGCCATGTATTCGTGGGAACCGGCCATGAAACCGGCCATGTGGTCATAGAAAGGATTGGCCATAATGCGGGCTGATATAGTGGAGGAAGGAGCTGTTCGCTCGATGATGCGATCGAAGGTACGCCGTGTATCCAGCATGACAGCGGACAGTGAGCCGGCTGGACACAATCCCGCCCGGGAGAAAACGGAGGAGGAAATTGGTCGAACCCGATCATCAAGCTTCCTGAGACCCATGGCTTGAGCCAGACGACGGGCCGGATCAACGGTCAACACAAGAGAGCGTTTCCCCTCCATGGCCCCCATGAGTGCCAATGCAGAAGAAAGAGTTGTCTTGCCAACTCCTCCGCTGCCGCATATGACGATAATGTGTTTATTGTGGAGAAGGCTCCTCATAAACTCGTCCACATGTAATCCGCGATGGCCTGGACCCGCCCGATTTTCGCGCGTTCATCCAGCACAAAGGGTATTTCGATCACATTCGAGGGAGTGCTCCGGCGAAGACGGTCCAACTGTCGCCTGGCATTCTCCGCCTGCCGATATGCCAGGCCGGCATAATGGATCCAGGCTTCCAGAGTTTTATGCCCGTTTGAAGGGGAACGAGCAAGGAATGCTCCATTTACGGCTTTGAGTTCTTTCAGACTGAAGATTTGAGGGGGAATTGCATTGGCAATCACGGGACCGATGGATATGTTTAGATTATTGCGGGTTGTTTTAAGAAGCTCTTCAGCTTCTCTTATGGCTAACTCTTCCGGTTGGGTGACAACACAGAGTGCCGTCTGGGAGGGGTCTTCCAGGAAAGCAGCGATGGCCCGGGAATGCTTTTTAATGGGCCCCATCCGAGCGATGCGGGCCACTCGGAGGGGTGTCTGCAACATGGCGACTGCTTGCGCCGATGAAGGGCCGTCAAAAATGATCACATCATATTTCCGGCGGTGGGTGTCCCGCTCTATTTCGTTGCTCAGTTCAAGCACTTTTCCCATGCACATGAGATCATTGAGCCCGGGAATAAAGTGGAGGAAGCTCCGCATGATGGAATTCTCGAAAAGTTTTCTATACACGGTCTCCAGGCGTACCTGGGTGAGCATGTACTCTCTGAAAGCAAGCTGTGGATCCAGGTTCATGGCATGAATGCCTGACATCAAAACTCCGCCGTCGTACCCCAACTCAGGCCTGCCGAAGAATCCCGACATCTGCTCAACGGGAGCCCGCTCCACCACCAGTACGCGTCGGCCCATTCGGGCGGCCACAATGGCAAGACTCGCCGTCAAGGTGGATCTTCCCACACCTCCTTTACCTGTGATGATGATCAACCTGTAGGACAGAAGAGCCTTGATCAGTTCCATTTTTGCTCCCGTTTATCTGCTCAGGATTCCAGGGTTTCGATACAGCACATCGAAGCCGGGCGGGCGTGGCGTCAAGTCCCGCAGTTATCCGTCCATGGGAAAATGCTGCACTACGCGTGCACTGTTAGCACTCATACAATGGATTTTCCGATGTATTTGCTCCGGTTTTTTCTCCCTCTCTATATTTTTCATAACATATCAAAGGGTTGAATTTCAAGGTAACGCTCTGCCTTCTTTTCAATAAATACGGATATTGATTCGATATTGTTCCCGCAACCGTATATTCATCAAGGTATTGTCCATTGCACGGCGAGGAACTGTTGGATCACTTTTGTTCGGATATTTTCTCTTATTTGTGGTATTATTCGTCGAAGACCTCGATGTCAATGCGCTTGAGCTTTTCGATTACTTCACACAGCGCATCGACAATGGCCGCATGGATTGTTTTCCCCTTTTCAGGGGTTGCGATTAGGGCATTGCCGAATACACCCGATTTCGTACAGGATTTCGTGCGGGGCAGCCCGAAAAAAGCGGGCTGATTGGAAAGCTCGGAGGCCTGAAAGACATAAAGACCTGAGCCCGACCGGGGAGTCTCCTTGACGGCGCGCTCCATACGGACGAGATGCGGAGCAGTCATCAGCATGCGCGATGTCTCCCCCTCGTCGGCATGATACCTGATCTCATCCTCAAGGCAGTAATCCGCTCCCTTTTTCAATCGGCCTCCATACGCATGCCCGAAAATATGCCCGGGCAGCCTGTGCCTCAATTTGATGAGCGCGAGCTCGACTGCGGCGTTGTTTCCGCCGTGTCCATTAAGAAGTATGAATCTCCTGAACCCGTGCGCAGACAAGCTTTCACAGTAATCGATAATGAGATCAATAAGTGTTTCAGGCCTGAGCGTGATGGTGCCGGGGAAGTCCATGTGGTTTTGTGACACTCCCACGTTAATTGCCGGAGCTATCACCACGTTGCAGCGTTCAGCCGCCTTGAGCGCTGAATACTTAATGTTCATTGCATCGGTACCAAGAGGAAGATGAGGGCCATGCTGCTCCACCGCGCCAATGGGCACGATGACCAGATCGGTCTCTTCCAGAGCTGCCTTGCAGTCTTCCCAGGTCATTTCCTCAAGCCTCACGTTTTCCATGTGAGTGGTCCTCCTTTAGGCTTCACCACAGGCGTTCCATCATCTGTGCGACGCCGAGAATGAAATTATTGGATTCTGGGGTTCAACTCCCGGCGCAGCCAATCGCCCAGGAGGTTGATGGCAAGAACGAGGAGGGCCAACACGAGCCCTGGAAAGGCCACCACCCACCATACTCCCGCATAGAGAAAATTATACCCCGATGCTATCATCATTCCCAGTGAGGGAGTGGTCAGCGGGATGCCTACCCCCAGGAAGCTCAGGGTGGACTCGAGCACAATCACCATGGCCAGGTCCACGGCGGCGATGACAAACAGGGTCGATATGGAGTTGGGCAGCAGGTGTTGAAAAATGATTCTGGCGTTGCCCGATCCTAAAGCCCTGGCTGCATCGATGTACTCGCGTGCTTTTTCAGCCAGGACGTTACCTCGCATAACCCGTGCATAGCGAACCCAGAATATAGCCGCGATCGCAAAAATAACCGGCACCGGACCCCGCTGTTTCAAGACACTCAGGAGCAGCAGCGCCATAAGGAAGGCCGGAAATGAAAGCATGATGTCGGCCACCCGGCTGATGACGGCGTCGATCCAGCGGCCAAAATATCCCGCCAACAAACCCATGATTGATCCCACAAGCATGGCCAGCCCCACCGTGGCGAAACCAACAAGGAATGAGGTGCGCAGCCCATATACAATCGTGCTCAGCAAATCACGGCCCTGGTCATCGGTGCCCAGAAGGAACAACGGGCTCCCGCCCGCCATCCATGAAGGCGGCTTCATGCTGTCGGCCAGTGAGAAAGCCTTGAGGTCATAAGGATTATGTGGTGCTATCCATGTGGATGCTGCGGCAAGTATGCCGAAAAACAAGAGAATAACGCTGCCAACCATGGCGGTGGGACTCCTGAAGTAGTGTCGAGCGAATTTCCGGGTGTCAATCATAGGCGATTCTCGGGTTCAATAGTGTATAAACGATATCCACGATCAGGTTGATGACCACGAAAATCAGGGCAATAACCATGATGTAAGTTATAACCACCGGCTGATCGTTTTGGCCGATGGCCATGAGCAGCAGCTTTCCCATGCCGGGCCACTGAAATACCGTCTCGGTGACGATGGAGAAGGCGATCAGTTGCCCGAGCTGAAGCCCTGCGATGGTAACGAACGGGATGAGAGCATTCTTCAGGGCATGGCGAAAAGTGACCAGAAATATCGACAGGCCTTTGGCCCTTGCGGTGCGAATGTAGTCTTCAACAAGAACCTCCATCATTTCTCCCCGTATCACTCTTGTGCTCATAGAGAGCTGGAACAGCCCCAGGGTGCAGGCCGGCAGGATCAGGTGCTTCAACCCGCTGGCGGTCAGAAAGCCCGTAGACCAATATCCTATGTGGACCACATCTCCCCTTCCAAAAGGGGGAAGCCATCGCAGAGCGATTGAAAAAATAAATATGGAGAGAATCCCGATCAAAAAAGTTGGAAGTGAAATTCCAATCAGAGTTCCGACCATCGCCAGACGGCTGGCAATGGCACGAGGCTTGACCGCCGCGAGTATCCCCACTACCGCGCCCGCCAGAGTCGCGATGATCATTGCGGACACGGCCAGCTCCAGGGTCGCGGGCATACGCTCCATGACCAGGCCCAGTGCGGGGGTGCCGGTCATGAACGAAAATCCGAAATCGCCATGCAGCACCCTCCAGAGAAAGCGCACGTACTGCTCGTACAATGGAAGATGCAGGCCAAGGGTTCGGGCCGCCTCCTCCAATTGTTCCTTGGTTGCGTCCATGCCCACCAGTGCCAGGGCCGGGTCCCCCATGTACTGGAACATGATAAAGCAGATACCGGTGACTCCGATCAACACAAAACTGCTCTGCAGTGATCTTCGAAAGATGTAAGCATACATGTGTCCCGCTCTGTCTAGGCGGTTAAAGTGGTTTTATTCTCAATGTTGATTTGGATGCTGCGGCACGCCGTGAAAGGGACAGCACGCTGCGTCCTCACGATGCAGGATCGATAGCAAAAGGCGGCCATCATTGTATAAGGCCGCCCTTCTCGCTCCGCTCTGCAGATTCAGAATGAAAGCTTGTGGAGATTCAAAACTTTTTTAACGTTGGGAACAAAGCCCTTGATCTTCTTGGACACGCCGTAGATGTCCTGCTGATAGTGCAGGGGGATCACCAGCGTGTTATCGGCGACATACTGGTTCAACTTACGCAGCTCTTCCGCTCGTTTTTCCAGGGAAGCGACTCCATCCGCCGCTTCGAGCATCGCGTCGAATATTTTATTGGAGTATTCGCCGCCGTTCCACACTGCCCCGGTTTTCAAGAACGATCCCAGGAGCCGTGCCCCGTCGAAGGTGGCCTCTGCCCATCCCATCATCATGAAATCCAACTTATGTGCACGGATATCCTTGAAGTGAATCGCTTTGGGCCGGGCGATCAAATTCACCCGAACACCGATTTTGCTGAGTTGCTGCGCTATAGCGACGCCGATCTCCTTGTCCATAACGTAGCGATTGTTGGGCACATGCAGGTTGATGGCGAAGCCATTCGGATAGCCGGCCTCGGCCAGCAACTTCTTGGCACCTTCAGGATCATATTCGGGACGGGCGATGTCCTTATTGTAGCCTCGGACGAAGTCCGCCGGAAGCTGCGAGGCAGCGGTGGCACGGCCGTACATGATCCGCTGAATGATCTCCCGTTCATTGATACCCAGCATCAGCGCCCGACGAACCTTGGTTTTGGCAGTGGGGAAATCGGGCCGGTTCATCCGCATCATTAAAAAGATGATCCGCATGCCCGGTCGGCTGATCACTTTCACGTTTGGAGCCTTTTCCACCAGCCCCACGTATTGAACAGGCACGTCGGTGGTCAGGTCGATCTCGCCGGTGATCAATCCGGCAAGGCGCGTTGCATCGTTGCTGATGGGCCTGAATGTTACCTTTTTGATGGGCGCAATACCACGCCAGCAGTCCTTGAAGGCTTCCAGGTGAATGTGGCTGTCCCGCACCCATTCCTTCATGACGTAAGATCCCGTTCCCATGGGGTGTTCCGCTATGTACGCGTCCGTCTTTCCCGTGCAGTACTTCTTGGACATCATAAAGATGGTCTGGTACATTGAGTCCACCAGGACGGGCCACTGGGCTTTGGTGATGATTTCCACCGTGTAGGTATCGATAATCTTGACATCCTTAATTTTGTCCGCGATGAATCGGTAGCGGTTGATGGGAGTCTTGGCTACTTCGAAGGTAAATTTGACATCCTCGGCAGTAAATGGATCGCCCGTGTGCCACTTGACCCCCTTGCGCAGGTGGAATCGCCACGTGGTGGGATTTACCAGCTCCCAGGAGGTGGCAAGGGATGGAATCAGCTTGCCCGACGGGTCCCTGTCGATCAACCCGTCATAGATATTATCCACGATGCTTTGTTCGGGGGTCAGTGTTAATGCAAGGGGATGCAGCGTTGTCGCCGATGCCCTCTGAGAGACAACCAGGGTATCCTTGGCTGATGCCGGTGCCATTGTCATGCATATCGCAACGATAAAAACCACGAAACAGGCGTGTATTTTTAAAAAAGTCCTCATGGTAATGCTCCTTTTTCGAATGTATCACATTCCTCAGTCCGAACCGGATCGGCCAAACCACCGAGTCGATTCATCGATCCTCCTCCTTGCCGGCGAAAACCAGAGGCTATCCCGCTGCAGCAAAGCGCCGCCGGCTTTCTCTCGAATCACACCGCCAAAGACCACTCTGGCATAATATACGTTTCCCCGGCTTCTAGCCCGAAAAATCTACATAATGTTTTTCACGATCTTGCCCTCCTTCATAACTAAAACCACACGCTCACGGCCATGCTCGAACAACGAGAGATCATCCAGGGGGTTGCCGTCTATCACAATAAGGTCCGCCAGTTTACCAGGCTCCGCGACGCCTAGTCGGTCTTCCATTCCCAGCAACTCCGCGTTCGTACGTGTGGCAGAGACAATGGCTTCCATGGGGGTCATCACTTTTGCCTTGAGAGCCAGTTCCCTGCCCTTCAGGTTCTGTAACGGACCCAGCAGGTCAGTGCCGGAGCCGATCTTCACTCCCGCTTTGTAAGCAAGTTCTAACGCTTGATAGCTTCGTTCGCTCACTTTCCTCATCTTATTAAGGGTGGTCTCATCTACCCCCGCCGCCCGGCCTTCCCTCGGCATGACGTCAAAAACAGTCAATGTGGGCACAAGATAGGCGCCTTTTTCACGCATCAATAGAGCGGTATCGGTGTCCATGAGGTTGCCGTGTTCGATACTCCGCACACCGGCCTCCAGGCAATTGCCGATGGCTCTCGGGCTATACACATGGGCCATGACGTATGTTCCAGCAGCCTCCGCCGTCTCAACAGCCGCCCGAATTTCCTCAACCGTGAACTGCCAATTGCCAGCATCGCCCGTAGGAGACATCACGCCACCATCAGCCATCACTTTGATGTGATCCGCGCCGCGCCGTATCATATCGCGGGCGGCCTTTCTTACCTCATCAGGACCATCGCATACCGCGGGAAAAATACCCAGGCTGTTCCTGGGCACGTGCTCATTCCTGGCCTTATCGCGCTTGTCACCATGCCCCCCCGTCTGCGTAAGGGGAGCCACGCTGAGCAGTAGCCGGGGGCCGCGGATCAGCCCCTGCTCGACCGCCTCACGGAAGCCCCAGTCCAGTCCCCCGGCATCCCGAACCGTCGTGAACCCGAGCCACAGGTCTTCTTCCAATATCCTTGAAGCCTTATGAACATATACCGCCGGCGGGTGCGCCACCGTTCGCTCCATTACCACTTCAACATTGCCGGGATGGACGTGGGCGTCGATCAGCCCCGGCATAAGGGTCCTGCCTTTCAGGTCTATCTCGTGTCCGCACGGCACAGTGAGTGATTTTTCTCCCTTAATCACCTCTCGGATTGTCCCATCCACGACCACCACTGTTGAATCAGGTATCGGGTCGCCTCCGTTGCCGTCGATCAGAAATCCGTTCCTTAAAACCTTTATGTTCTCCATAAGTATTCCCTCAATATAAGCACGAACGCCGCGGTCATTCTGCCCGTAGTGGATTTCGATTTGCCATGTCAATATCTATTTCATTTCATTAACATGCTAAACTAAAAGTGTCAATGCTTTTCCTCGAGTATTCAGTCTTTATGTATTGGCCTTCCCTATAGGGTGGAATATAATTATTTGTGAATAGCCGGTGGTTTCATTGGTACTTGGGAAGAATAACCATGGATACCTTCAGTCATTTGGTCAGTGGTGGTCTTGTATCGGGCATTGTAAAGTCGCGGAATTCAAGCTCTCGTCTATTATGGGTATGTCTGGTTTCCGCAGCGGCTCCTGATGTTCAGTTTGTTGCGGATGTCCTCGGTCCTGAGTTTACTATGATTCATCATCAGGGTATCACGCTTTCTGTATTTGGGGGATTGTTCATTGCGCTTTTGTTGACCTGGATGTTTTGGCTCAGACGGAGGCCGGTCCGGTTTTGGTTCGGATTCGTGATAAGCTATGGGTTGATTTCTCTCAATATATTTGGAAGTTTTTAGGTAACTCCTGTTGAAAAACCCTTTGATGCGGAAAGGCGAATGTGTTAAACTTATAAATGAATGAAAACAGGAACCCATCATAACATTGTATGAGTTCGAGGGAAAGTACCCTAAGAACAGCAGGAATAAACTTCTTTCTTAACGGAGGGGCAATTCATTTCTGTCCGCTGCGGATAGGTTCACCGCAACTAAAGAGCGGCCAGTAGACAATAAGGCAGGAAGGAATAATAACCGCTCAAGGGGTATAACACAATGGCAGAAAAAGGCACAAACGAGATATTGGAGGATATCGATCAAGGGAAATCGTCAGTTAAGAAATGGCTGACCGGCCTGCTCATCTTAATTATCTTGGCGGGCATTTTGGCGATTGTCCTTTCCCCCACTTTACTCACATACATCCAGCCCAATGAATTCGGGATCAAGGAGGTGCGCATAGGAGTACATCGCGGAATTCAGAAAACGGTATATAAGTCCGGATTCCATATCCTCATCCCCACGTTTGAGAAAATGCATCGGTTCCCTCGAGACATCCAGGTGCTTGAACTTACCAACAGGAAACAAACGGCCTCGCGTTTCGTACGGCAAGACAATTCGGCCCACATCCAGACATCCGATGGGTTTTTTGTGGATGTGGATGTGTCAATCCTATACCGGATCAAGGATCCTTATCTCGTCTTCACCACCATTGGGCCGGGAAAACTTTACGAGGACAACGGCATCATTCCCAGAGCAGAGCCGATCCTGAAAGAGACCCTGGGAGAATTGACCACTGAGGAGTTTTACAACAGCCTCCTTCGGGTTGAGAAAACCGTGAAAGCCCAAAAACAACTCAATGAAGAACTCAATCCCAAAGGAATTCAGGTTGACCAGGTGCTCGTCCGCTATTTCCAATACAGCCAGGAGATTCAGCGCAACATAGAGGAGAAGAAGCTCAAGGATCAACTGGCAGAAAAGTACAAAGCAGAAGCGAAGGCTGCTCGAGAGGCGGCATTAATAAAAAAGGTCATCGAAGAGGGGAAAGCCAGCGTTCGCGTCATGCTGGAAGAGGGAAAAGCATATAAGACTCGAAAGATGGCAGAGCGAGACCTCTACGTTCGCAGCCAGCGGGCTCAGGCAAACCTCCTTGTTAAGCTGGCTGAGGCACGACGCACCGAGTTGAAAAACGTAGCTCTTCAGGGAGCCGGCTCAGACCGTCTTGTGGGCCTGCGGATGGCGGAGGTGATCCGCGGGATTGAAACGCTGATCCTTCCCAGCGACGGGCCCCAGGGAATCAACCCACTGAACCTGGGTCAAACCCTTCGGCTTCTGGAGGTGCGACAGCCTGAAAAGGAGGAGGCCAAGTGATGCGATGTAACAAACATTCAATATTGATGAAATTGGTCTTTCTGGCCGCTCTTGCCTTTTTTCTTCCCGCGTGCGTGGCCAAAACCACCGGCCCAACTGAAGTCGGCGTGCGGACTGTGAAGTTCGGAATTTTTAAGAAAAAGGGAGTGGAAAACTATGTATATCCACCCGGCGGGACCTATTTCTTTCTTCCTTTTATCAACGACTGGCATACGTTCGACATCAAACTGCACAACATGGAGATGACCATTTCCGCGACGCGGGGGGACCGAAAGATGAGAGATGACCTTCTGCTCAAGACCATCGACGGCAATGACATCAGCCTTGACGTCATCATCTCATACCGCATCGACCCCAACAAGGCGCCGTTCATCCTCCAGCACGTGGCGCTCAATGATGAAATACTCAAGGACAATATCGTACGGACGGTGGCCCGAAGTCGCCCCCGGGATATCTTCGGCGAACTACGCACCGAGGAATTCTATGTAGCTGAAAAGCGTGGAGAGAAAGCGGAGCGGGCCCGCAGGGAACTCAACAGAATACTGAATCCGTATGGAATTATTGTGGAAAAAGTGGCCACCAAGGATTACCGTTTTAACGAAGAATACCAGAAAGCGATAGAGGCCCGCAAGGTGGCGGATCAGATGGCCGAAAAAAATAAGGCGGCAGCCAGTGCCGCGAAGGAGGAATACCTCGCCAAGATGGAGGAGGCACAGGGTGAGGTGAACAAGATGATGGCTCAGGTGGACGGAGAGTTTCAGAAGGCCAAGATCGAGGCCGATGCTTACTACGACCAGCAAAAAAGGATTGCCCAGGCCATTGAGATAGAAGGGAAGGCCGAGTCCGAAGGAATTAAGAAGCTTAACGAAGCTCTGTCCGGCCCCGGCGGGGAGATCATGGTCAAACTCCAGGTGGCCGAGGCACTGCAAGGAAAGCGCATCCTTCTGCTGCCCATCGGGGGCGGTGGACTTGACATACGAACCACTGATGTGAATCGCCTGCTGGAGGTTTATGGCCTGAAGGCGCTGCAGGGTCAAAAGATACCCGCATCCGACAAATAGAAAGCGTGTAACCAGGAGTCGTTGTGGATTATCTCCGGGAATGCAGTGGGCTTCCTTATTCCCTCAACAGCTCAATACTCCGTCAAGGAACCCCGGGGAATTCCAGCAGTGGAATGTGAGAAAGGCTATAAAGTAGGAGGGATGAATCCGATGACCAAAGTCATTCGGTTTCCTCCGGATCGGAAAAAAACGCGGGAAATAATCGCACTGCTAAGGAACCGCAAGTTAGCCATCCAAGCCATCGAGGAAGGCGTTTGTCTGATTTGCAACCGGAAAACATCCCTGTTTCGGGAAATGGGATTCATCACTGCATACACCAGCGGCCTCTGTCCCTCATGTTACCGGGAGCTTTCGGTGGAGGAAAAGCTCGTAGCCAATTACGAGGCCTCTCACAAGCAAATCATCATCAAAGTTGTTGATGACCGGGATAACGAAGAGACGCCGGGATGAGATATTCGGTCTCCATCAGAGTTGTACGTGGTCAATGAGCCGGCGGCTGTTATAGCGCAACCGGAGGCTCATTGTCCAGGCGAGCCCCATGAGAAGCCGTACACCCAGTTTCGGGTGTTTCTGAGAAATATCATTAAAGCTATCGCGGGTAAGCATGAAGAATTCAATGTCGTCAACCACATTGGCCGTGGCGGATCGCGGCAACTCGTCGATGAGCGCCATCTCGCCTACGGATGTGCCCCACCCCAGTTGAGCCAGCGAATAATCTTCTCCCTCAGGATTTTTGGTACTGACCTCGACGGACCCTTTAAAAATAAAAACCACATAATCACCGGGATCTCCCTCTCTGAAGATCACTTCGCCTCGCTTCATCCGCCGGAATTGTAAATACTGTGATAACGTTCGGGTGTCTTTATCATCCAGATAATGAAACATCGGACTTTCTTGAACAAATGTTTGAAAAAATTGTGAAAATTTTTTTTCCATTAGAAGGCTCCCTGCCATTCCCTATCCCGTAACTATACCGGGCCCCGCTGGCGGCGGTTTAGGGTTGCATTCTTTTCGTATGGTACAGTATTAGTTCTTCTTTTCCGTCTCCTCCCCGATCTCGTCGGTAAGTACTTCAATCTCTTCTCCGCTTTCCAGTCGTATTAACAATTTCCCTTGTAAAAGATTAATACGGAGCACTTCTCCATCTCCACGGGTGGTTTTGACTCGCCTACCGCACTTAGGCATGTCTTTCTTTGCCTCCGCATAAGTATCATGCTCATATGCCAGACAGCACATAAGCCGACCGCAGACGCCGGAGATCATTCCCGGATTTAGGGAGAGATTTTGATCCTTGGCCATGCGGACGGAAACGGGCTTGAAATTCTTCAGGAAGAGAGAACAGCAGAGTTCCCTTCCACAGGCCCCTATGCCGCCCAACATTTTGGCTTCGTTCCGGACACCGATTTGCCGCATCTCAATGCGCGTGTGAAATTGCCGGACCAGATCTCGCACCAATTCACGGAAATCCACCCGCCCGTTCGCGGTGAAGTAAAAGATTATCTTGCTTCCATCATAAAGGTACTCCACATCCACAAGCTTCATTTTAAGATCACGGGATTCAATACGCTTCCTGCAAAACTGTTTTGCCTCTAACTCCAGTTGGCTGTTTTGCCTCGCTTTTTCAAGATCTATCTCTCCCGCTTTTCGAATGACTTTTTTCAGGCTGTGGTCGGGTTCCGTATACTCCATATTGACAAGTTCTCGGACAACAGTGCCGATTCCAAGGCCTTTTTCCGTCTTGACAATGACCTTTTCCCCGACTTTGAGTGCGAGAGAACCTGAATCAAAGTCGTAAATTATTCCTCCCGGTCTGAACTGAATTCCCACAACTCGCATTTGATCACCTATATTGAAAACTGCAGTTCTTTTTTATTTCTTAATGGTTTCACCACGGTAGTTCAATCCCCTGGATCTTTTTCATACATACTATGCCATGCGTTGTGCTCAGAATTCTTATTCAATACAAGAATATAAACCTTGTTACCCATTGTTTTTAAGCTGAACAGGAATTAATATCTCCCCTACTGAATAAAAGAAGGGCCCCTTCCGGCCGCGGACAACCCCAACAACAGGACGTCCAGGGAAAGGCGTACGTTGGCGTTTCGGTCCAGGTTGCGCAAGGTCTTTCCTATGGCCTCGAAACGGGAAATGGCGAGTTCCAAGCTTTCTTGCCCGGCGACTTTTTGAATTATCGGGAGCAGATCGACATTGATCAACTGTTCAGGATTACCGGTTACCTGATAAACCGCCAAGTCCCGATACCAGCATTGGAGGATTTCCAGAATAATGGAAATCTCGGCTTTCCTTTCTTTATCAAGTTTTTCGGCCAATTTAAAGATCTCCTTTACGTTATTCAGCGAACATCGTTCAACCTCCTCTATCAAGGGCGGTCGCTCCTCCAAAAATAGCTCCCGATCGAAAGCCAGTGCCCGCCCCGGACTCCCTCCTGATAAAGAGGCAAGTAATGCAACGATGCCCGGATCATCCCCTATCTGTCGTGCAATGACCTGACTGGCCATCTCCTTGGTCAGAGGGCCAAACGCCAAGCGCTGACAGCGGGACACGATGGTGGGAAGAAGCTGCTGGGGCCTTGATGTAATCAACACCATTGTGCTGGCTCCCGGAGGCTCTTCCAGCGTCTTCAACATAGCATTTGCCGCATTGTGAAGCATGGTATCCGCTTCGTCCACAATGATGACTCGCCCGCTTCCCTCAAGTGGTTCGAAGTTCATGTCTCTCTGAAGTTGGCGGATTACATCGATCCGTATAGCGTTCTTTTCCGGTTCGACCCACCACACATCGGGATGGGTGTGCTCTTCAACTTTTCGACAGGATTCGCAGAGTCCGCAGGCATTATCATCCTGCCTCGTACACTGGATGGCCTGCGCAAGGGCCAGTGCCACTCGCCGTTTCCCGATGCCGTCCGGACCCTCGAAAAGGTAGGCATGGGGAAGCCTTCTTGCTTTCAGGGCCGATCTGAGGATACGAATCTGCCGGGTATGTCCTATAATTTTCCCAAAAGACACGGATTTGGGCACCTTTTTGATATCACGCTCAAGATCTCCCGGTGGAGATCCTCGGGACTGTTCCTTCCGTTTACCTTTATTACCCGATGGGGCTCCTGCTCCGCAATTTTCAAATACCCTGTCCTGACCCGCTGATGAAAGGACACCGCCTCCTGCTCGAAGCGATCCTCGCGGCAGTGCTCGCCTTGAGTGGACATGCGATGTTTGGTACGCTCCAATCCCTCTTTTACGGGACAGTCGAAGAGAATGGTCAAATCCGGCTTTTTATCGCCGAGAATTTGATGGTGCATAAGCCTGATCCATTCGAGATCGATTCCCCGGCCGTATCCTTGATAGGCCACGGTGGAGTCGGCGAATCGATCGCAAACAACTATTCGCCCCTGCTCAAGAGCCGGGAGAATTACTTGATGGAATAATTGATACCTGCTGGATAGATAAAGAAGCAGTTCCGTTTCCGGCCGCATATTTGTGTTTTCCCGGTCCAGCAGGATCTTCCTCACCGCTTCGCCGATGGGGGTTCCCCCGGGGTCTCTGGTCCGGATGTGGGAAATGCCGCGTTCATCTAAATACCGGCAGAACAGCTCCACCTGGGTGGTCTTTCCCGATCCCTCCGTGCCCTCAAACGTGATAAACAAACCCTTCCATCCATTCACAACAAATCCTTAACGTTCTGGAATCGTGATTGAAAAATCCATAGCCCTGTTTATTTGATCCGGGTGTCAAGAACTCCCGCCTGGGAGCTTTATTCACAGCTCCTTTATGCAGGGACGAACTTCACCCGGTTCTCATTGAACTTTTTTCTTCGATGCCGAGACTCCGAAGCTTTCTGTGCAGATGGCTTCTTTCCACCCCGATAGCTTCGGCGGTCTGGGATATATTATTTCCATGCTCGGCCAGTTTCCGCAAAATGAATCTTTTCTCGAATTCGGAGCGCGCTTCCCGAAACATTGAATAACTGAACAGGTCGATATGATTGGCCTCCTTTCGAGGTCCCAGCGGGGAGGGAATGTCGTCGACATCGATGACACGTCCCCGGGTCATGATCACAAGGCGTTCGATGAAGTTTTTGAGTTCGCGAACGTTTCCCGGCCACTGGTGCTGCATCAGTAAATTCAGGGCCGGTGCTGTAATTTCCTTTATCTCACCACCCAGGATGCCGGCAAAATCTTTAAGAAACTCCTCAACAAGAAGCGGAATGTCCTCCACGCGTTCCCGCAGAGGCGGAACAACCAGGGGGATGACGTTCAGGCGAAAGAAGAGATCCTGGCGAAAGTTCCCCTTGAGCATTTCTTGTTCCAGGTCCTTGTTGGTAGCCGCCAGCACCCGTACATCCACGTGGATGACCTTGTTTCCTCCCACCCTGACAAAACGCTGCTCTTGAAGGATACGAAGGATTTTTGCCTGTGTTTTGAGGCTCATGTCGGCGATCTCGTCCAGAAAAAGGATCCCGCGATGCGACTCGTCGAACTTTCCCCGCTTGCTTTCCACAGCACCGGTGAAGGACCCTTTCTCATGTCCAAACAACTCGCTTTCAATAAGCTCCTCAGGAATCGCAGCACAATTGAGCTCCACGAAAGGCCGATCGGCCCGGGGGCTCTTGCGATGTATCATGCGGGCCACGATCTCTTTGCCCGTGCCGTTTTCCCCCATGATCAAGATCCAACTGTGCGTTGGTGCGGCCAGTTCGATCTGCGACTTGAGTTCGATGATGGCGGGGCTGCCACCCGTGAGCTCCACCGGGCGCATGCGCTGACGCAGGAGTCGATTCTCTTCCTGGAGCCTGTGGAAGTTAAAGGCATTTTCGAGCGTGATGATCAGTTTGTCCAGGGACAGAGGTTTTTCAAGAAAGTCGAACGCCCCGAGTTTGGTTGCTTTCACAGCTGTCTCTATGTTCCCATGGCCGGACATGATCACCACAGGGATGGAAGGGCGCATTTTTTTTATCCGGGATAAGACTTCGATCCCATCCATTCCAGGAAGCCACACATCCAGGAGGATCAAGTCGGGAATCTGTTCCTCCAGCATGGATATGGCCTCCTCCCCTGTGGCCGCATCCAGCACGATGTAGCCTTCGTCTTTTAGTGTACCATCAAGGGACTTCCGAATGCTATCCTCATCATCGACAATAAGAACGCTTTTTGACATCGTGTGTAGTTCCTTGTTGCCAGTTTCCAGAATTGGCTTTTCTCCGCCTCCTTTGTTTTTTCACGGGAGTTGGAAAAACTTTACTCTCAACGTTTAACAGGAAACTCTATTGTGAAGGTGGTCCCTTTCGGCTCACGAGCTTTTACCCTGATGTAGCCGTTATGATCCGAAACAATAGTGTTGACGATCGCCAGCCCTAAACCCATGCCGGACTTCTTGGTTGAAAAGTACGGCTCGAAGATCCGCTCCATATCCTCTTTTGGAATACCGTTGCCGTTGTCGCTAACCTCCAGGGTTACGATTCTCAATCCGGGGTCATAACGGGTTCGGATCACCACTTCTCCTCCTTCCTGAACGGCTGTGGTGGCATTGTTCAAGAGGTTCATCAGCGCGCGCTTTATCTGCTCCGGATCAAGATCCAGGATCGGAAGGTCCCCCTGGAGGTCATGACGATACATGATCTGCCCCTCACTCTCCTGGTAGGGCACCAGCACCTCCTCGATGATGGTGTTCAGGTCGTTGGGACTGAAGTGTGCAGAGGGCAGCCTTGCGAAACTGGAAAACTCGTTGACCAGTTTCTTCAACGTGTCAACCTGGTTGAGAATGGTATCAATGCATTCGTTGAACACGCGACCATCTTCCTGGAACTGTTCCCTGTGGCGTTTCAACAACCGCTGTGCAGAAAGACGAATGGGGGTTAAAGGATTTTTAATCTCGTGGGCTATGCGGCGGGCCACCTCCCGCCATGCCGCCGCCCTTTGGGCCTTTTGCAGTTGTGTGATATCATCGAACACAACGACCAAACCCAGGTAGTTGCCGTCCTCATCACTGAGGGTACTGGCACTTACCCGTAGAGTAAGAGGCTCTTGATTGGCTATGAGGCTGATCTCACGTCGCACTGTACTGCCTGGCGAGGCCCGGACCTCATCCATGAATGACTCCATCATGGGCCGATATGATGTCATCAACGCCGTTACTTGTTTATGAAGCACATCTCTTGCTCGGATGCCCAGCATGCTCTCTGCGGATTTGTTAATGGTGGTAATGTTCCCCTCTGCGTCCAGGGACACCACTCCCGCAGCCACTTCACGCAGAATGATCTCCATGTATCGATTGCGCTGATCAAGCTCAAGGTTCATGAGCCGAAGGTCAATGTTGACCTTGCTGAGCCGCTGCTGGCTGTTGCGCAAATCCCGTGTCATGGTATTAAAGGAATCCACCAGGGTGCCTAACTCATCATCGGCGGCCTCCGCGATCTCGAAGTCCAGATCCCCCTGGGCAACCCGCTGAGTGGCTTCTGCCAGATGCTGCATGGGGACAGTGATTTGCTTGGCCAGGTAAAATCCAAACCACGTGGCGGAAAAAATAATCAGCAGTGTTACGATGGTAAGGACCAGTATATAGCTTATTTTAATGGGGTTTTCGAGCATTTTTGTTTGCTGGTACCGCTCCATGGCGCGAGAAATATTCGTTAACCGCTCCACCATACTGGTAGGAACCAGCCTGCCCGCCGAGAGCACGGCGATCACCTTTCCAGGTAAAGCATTGGCATAAAGGGGAACCACCGCACGCACCAGGTATCCGAAATCTGAGGAAGAAACACTTACCAGCTTCTCGCCGGAAATGCCTTTTGTATGGCTTTCCTTTTCTATCAGCGGGATATCCCGGTCGGTCAAGGCTTTATCGCGAAGCAGCAGCATTCGTCGCCCGTCCGGAAAATACCATTCCACCAGCGACAGGGAATATTCCCCTTGTTTTTTCATCAGGTATTCCCGATAAATCTCAGGTTTGTCTTCAGCCTTCAAGCCTTTTTCCGAGAGCCCGCTCGCCATATTTTGGGCGTAAAGCTCCATTTGATCCGATAGATGCTGGTAATAAGTTTGGGCAACGGTCAACGCATCGTTCAGCGATCTTTCCATTTTGGTGTCGAACCAGTTTTTGATGCTTGTACTCAAAAAGCTGACAGAAGAGAAAAATAACAGCATTGTTGGAATAATGGAGAGCGTAACAAACGCCGCCACCAGCCGCACCCGAAGCCTTGAGCCGAGGATCTTTTGTCTCCTCTCGAACAGCAGCTTGACCAGGTTTCGGATGACCAGGAAAATTACCAGCAGGAGCAATATGATGTTGATATTGATGAGGCTAAAAATGATGATGTTACCGGAAAACGGCACATCTTCAGGTCCGCTTAAATGTATCTCCAGTGCGGTCAGCAGGATGATCGCAGCGATGGTGATCAGGATAATGTAACGCTCCCGTTTGCGGCGTCTTTTTTCGTAAATATCAGTTTCGACTTGCCCGATGATTTCCATGGTGAATCTTCCTTAGATGCATTCATGGCAAGCAGGGCCTTTCTGAATGCCGCACCCCCGAGCCTCTTCTTCTCCGTTGAACCTCTCTCTTAGGAATGGCCGGGGAGGAGTCTGACCCCTGCCCGCATCTGGCGCCTTTGCCTCCCAGCAAGAACGATCAATAAATGAATTCTTTCACAAACCACTTCGTTTCAAACTCCCATTTGGGAACAAAGAACAAAAAGAAGTCCAGATAGAAAGGCAAACGAATAGGGGCCAGTTTGGCCCTGATCCGCAGGTAATATCCTTGATTCTTCTCGAGCTGCTCCATAGGAATGACAGAGAACCTGTCCACATCCGCCATCAATCGTTTTGCTTCCTGGAAATCTCGTGTGGTGTGGTTGATCGATTTTCTTTCCTCCAGGGTTACATGAAATTCTTTTTTCAGAAGATCATATTCCATTGAATGAGAGATCTGAGAAGATTCCAATAACTTATCATACCAAAAAGAACGTTTCTTGTATAGATCCACATGGAAACGAAAAGTGACGGGCAGGCCGTTTAAAATGGCTTGTTCAAGCTTTGGGGAGAAACAGTCGACCACGCTGAAATAAAGGATCAGATCCGTTTCATCGTTGGTTAGGATGATATATTCGATGGATGCTTCTTGGCAATTGGCCGCCAGTGAAAAGAGCGGGATTTGTAACAACAGAAGAACGATTGCAACATACCATCGGCACGATGGCATCGTGAACTTAACTCCGCGTTGGAGCAAATGGCCTAATTAGACCGTCATTTTTCCGCTGTGATATGAACTATGATAAAGAATGCCTTAAAGAGGAATTGCGATGACGGAAATTATTAAAAAAAACTTGTTCGCCCCCGGTCAAAATGTGTGGCCTTTGCTCCTGTTTTCCATCAAGCCCGTGGTTGAGCGGAATTCGCCTTTTACGCACATAAAAAACACTGTTTCCACGCATGCTTTGTTATAGTAAAAATTGACCTGAAAATCAAGCATTTTCAAAAATTCAAAAGGTGGACAAAAAGAAGACGGTGATTTATAATTTATAAAGTTTTGGGGTTGTATTTACGGTTCGGGGATGAAAGCGGGTTTTATATGCCTCGAGCGATAAAAAGTGAATGCGAACATTCGAAATGGAACCAATGGGTTGGAGGTCCGGGATGAACAATAGCATATCAGCATACAAAGTGCCTGCTGAAAAATTATTTTGGCGGTGCGATCCCAGCTTATTCACATGCGATACATCAAAAGATGCCCCGGAATTGGATGGGATTATCGGACAGAGACGAGCACTGGATGCCATCAAGCTGGGTCTGGATATAGACAGCCAGGGATATAACATTTTCGTGACCGGACTGACAGGAACGGGCCGGACCTCCACCATTAAGACGCTCTTGGACCAGTTGAACAAGCCTTTTGAGATTCCAAGTGATAAATGTTATGTGAACAATTTTCGGAACCCGGATGCTCCGCTGGCCATTAAACTTCCCGCGGGCAAAGGGGTGCGATTTCGCAAGGACATGGAATATCTGGTGAAAACCCTCATTCGACAGATTCCACAGATATTTCAAAGCGATGCTTACCGTAAACGTATCGAAGAGATCGCCTCCCAACACCGATCCCGGCAAAAAGAGCTGGTGGATACTCTTAACGCTGAGCTTCATGATGAGGGCTTTACTCTTGTTCAAATACAGGCGGGCTCGTTTACACAGCCTGCCGTGGCGCCGATAGCCGATGATCAGCCCGTGCCCATGGAAAAATTGGAGGAAATGGCCCGAAAGGGGGAGTTCCCTCCAGAAAAGCTGGAGCAACTGCAAGCTCGCCAGCCCGAGTTGACCCGGGAGCTGGAGTCGGTACTGCGCAAGACCCGCGAGATCGAAAAACAGATACGTAAAGACCTAGAGATGCTGGAGGAGGAGTTCGGTCTTCCCCTGGTGAGCGGATTGATCTCCGACATCAAGATGCAATACCCGAATGAAAAGATAAAAAGATACCTGGACGACGTTCAACGGGACATTCTGGAAAATATGAGGCGGTTCAAGGAAAAAGATGAGGGCTCAGAAAGTGCCGAAAAGGAGGGCTTATTTCCCCTTCCATATCACGAGGATCCTTTTAAACCTTACCGGGTTAACGTAGTAGTTGACAACAGCGGCCTGGATCGGCCTCCGGTGATCATCGAGACAACTCCTACATACCGCAATCTTTTCGGCACAATCGAACGCACCATGAATATAAAAGGGCTGGATCCGACGGATTTCACCCGCATTAAGGCGGGCTCCATCCTCGAGGCTGACGGCGGTTACCTGATTCTGAACGCCTTGGATGCACTGACCGAACCCATGGTGTGGAAGTCCCTGAAGCGAGCACTGAAAAACAATCAACTGGAGATGGGAGGAGGGGATCCCATGGGGTTGTTTTCCATGGTATCAGGGATAAAGCCCGAGCCTTTCCGAATCCTGCTCAAGGTAATCATGGTGGGTGACAATGATATATACAATCTCCTCTACAATCTGGACGAGGACTTCCGCAAGATATTCAAGGTAAAAGCTGACTTTGATATTGTCATGAAACGCAATGAAGAGAGCATCTGCCAGTATGCCTCTTTTATACGCAAAATCTGCCAAACTGAGGGGTTGTGCCACTTTGATCGTTCCGCAATGGCGGCCCTTGTGGAATATGGCGTTCGGCTGGCCGGAAGGCAGATGAAAGTATCCACCCGATTCAGCGATATTGCCGACATCTTGAGGGAATCCGGCTACTGGGCTCGAAAAGAAGGATGCGAGGTGGTCACTGCCGCCCACGTTGAACGTTGCATCGAGCAGCGTCGGGACAGGGTAAACCTCATAGAGGAAAAAATCCAGGAGTTGATCACCACAGGAATCATCATCGTGGATGTCGAAGGAGAGCGCGTGGGGCAGGTCAACGGCCTGGCCGTATACGACATGGGCGACTATATGTTCGGCAAACCTAACCGCATAACAGCCAAAACATCCCTGGGGAGGTCAGGAATCATTAACATTGAGCGGGAAGCCAAGTTAAGCGGAAAAACGCACGACAAAGGTGTGCTGATCCTTGAGGGATACCTCAGGGGGAAATACGCCCAAGACAAACCGATGACACTGAGCGCCAGCATTTGCTTTGAACAATCATACAGCGGTGTGGAAGGTGACAGTGCCTCATCAACCGAGCTTTACGCCCTGGCCTCAAGCCTTTCTGAGCTGCCCATCAAGCAGTCCATAGCGGTGACGGGTTCGGTCAACCAGAACGGCGAGATTCAGGCCATCGGCGGTGTAAACCAAAAGATCGAGGGTTTCTTCGACTGCTGTGCAGCCCGCGGCCTCAACGGAGAGCAGGGAGTAATCATTCCGGCCTCCAATGTGGACGATCTCATGCTCCGTCGGGACGTGAGGGAGGCGGTAGAGGAGGGCAAATTTGCAATTTATGCCATACGCACCATTAATGAAGGACTCGAGATACTTACAGGACGTCCTGCCGGAGAGCGCGGTGCCGACGGCCAGTTTCCGGAAGATTCGGTCAATGGCCTCGTTGATCGAAAACTGAAAGAGATGGCCTATGTCATAAAAGAATTTGATGCGCTGGAAGAAAAGGAAGAGAGAGAAGAAGAGGAGAGAGAAGAAGAGGAGGCCTCCCGGGATGGAGAAGGAGGCGAGGAATGACGGATAATAGAGAACGACGATGGCCATAATTTCGTTCTTCATCGGATCAACCGGAGAAGGCAGCGGCCAAACGATCGCCGCATGGTGCATAGGGCTGGTGTTACGGGATCGCGGGCTCAAGATTGGCTTCATGAAGCCCTTCGGTCCTCCTGCCGACCCTGCGGACCTTTCTGTGCACGATCCCGATCAGTCCCTAATGAAAAAAGTTCTTGGGTTGCGTGATGAAGATGTAGCGGTGCCTTCCCCTCCCGCAGTTATGCCCATTGGCACCATACCCGACCCTCAATGGATGGCAAGAGTGGAGTCCCGCTACCAGGAGATGATGGCTGTAAAAGATGCTGTCATTGTCATGGGTTCGAGGGATATTTTTTTCGACAGCGGCGGCCCTGTTCTCCCGGACAGCCACTTTATCCAGCGGCAGGATGTGCCCGTGTTGCTTATGGATCGTTTCAATAAAGAAAGCCTGAGCATATATTCAGTTCTCGCCATCAATTCCTTTCTCGGCGGCCGCGTTCGTGGGGTAATCATCAATCGCGTTCCCTCCGAAAGATTAGAAGCCGTGGGCTCCCACTGCATTCCATTCCTGACCTCCAAGGGCGTAAACGCTGTGGGTGTTGTTCCCGAGGATCGAGTGCTTTCGGCCATGATGGTGCAAAATGTTGTGGAAATCCTTGGCGGCCAAACCATCACTGGTGCTCATCGAATGGAAAATCTGGTGGATCGGTTCGCCCTCGGCTCACCGCTCCTGGATGGACCGCTGGCCATATTTAAACGTGTTTATAATAAGGTTATCCTTTTGGGTTCCGGAGAGAACGAGCCCCCGGCATCCAGAGTGAGCGGGATAGTGCTGACCGGGGGGCGCCTATGCGCGGATGCAGTTTTGCAGGTGGGGACAGAGTTGGAAATTCCCCTCCTTACTCTCCCCATGGACACCTTTGCGGTTATCGAGAAACTGGAGCAGGCCAGCGTGCGCTTGACGGATCGAGACGAATTCAGGGCGCTGCGCTTCAAAGATTGGCTGGAAAAGTCGGTGGGGATCGATCGGCTCATCCAGTGCTTCTCACGCTGAAGGAGGAAGAATTTTAGACAAGATAACAGGATTAAAATAATCCGAATCGTCCTGATATCCCGTCAAAAAATCTTTTTCATAGATGGCCTGGGTCGCTAAGATAAATATGCTGTCAACAGTGGAGAAGGAGAGAATTTATTGCCTTCTCATACCCCCCGGCCTTTTCCGCAGATTCCGGATACATCCTCTCCTGTTCTGCGATGAACAGGGTCGGCGTCTGGTGCGTTTCTCCTGCCCCAAACACGACAACACCGCCATTGTAGAGGTGAAACGGTCCCCCGAAGACATGGATCCTGTTTTTTCGATCCAGATTTCGGACAGCCAGGATTACACTCAACTGAACTGGGATTTCATCATCACCAATAATCCCGACTCTCCCCGGTTTTCCATTGACGTGGATGAACAGGGACGCGATACACTCTTCGGCCGCGCCAAGCGGAACATTTCCGAAGAGGAGCGGGCCATGCGCGCCGGGCTGGCGCCCGGCCAAGTTAGGGAAGGGCTACGGCTCATGTCTGAGACCATCCGGTGCCTGGAATATCTCGCCCGCATCTTTGATATCAAGAGCATCGCCCTGGAGGCACTGTTCTATCACAATGCCATCGTGTACGAACGCTATGGATTCGCCTATCTCAAGGGCTTCAAGCGCATGGAGCGCATCAACCAGCTTTTTCAGGACGGAGGAGCCCTTCAGCGGCTCATGAATGGCGCTACCCCTTTCAGGCAGCCCGGGATGGAACGGACCGTCCGAGGCCGAAGCTGGGCTATCCACGACGGCATTCTGGACGAGATCGACGATCCCGTCCTGGACGAGCCGTGGTTCTCGCCCCGGATGTATCTGATGGTGGGCAGGCCGCGCAACCTCAACACCTTCCCCGGTGGCGGCTATTAATACTCACCATGGCAGAGCCGCCGCTGGATTTTGATCCTCGATCACCAAACCTCTAGATGCCTGTTCTGGCCAAAAAGACACTGCTCCCCAGAATCATTGCGGCGCCCACCAGGAAAAGAGGTGTGAGGGTCTCATGAAACAACAGTGCCCCCATGAGAATGGTCAGGAGTGATTCTGTCATGAGGATCACGGCTGCCTCCGCAGGACGGACGAACCCCAGGCCGTAAGTCATAGTAAGCTGTCCCAGCAACCCCAGTACGCTTACTACAAGCAGTATGCCCACCAGGCGCACTTCCGGCGCCACCGGGTTACGAGCTACCAGCGGGATGGAGATAGCTACCCCTATCAGGCTGTGGAAACCGTAAATAACGAACGTATCACACCGGGCCCTGAGATGACGAATGACGACCATGGCCGCACCCGCGAAGACTCCGGCTGCCAGTCCAAGGAGGTCCCCGGGGGCCATCTCGCCATACCGGGGACCGATGACCAGTACAGCCCCCAAAAAAGAGATCATCACCCCTATCACCCGCTGTCGGGTTAACTGCTCTCCCAGCAATATGACAGATAGAACCAGCGTCCAGATGGGGTTCGTGAAAAAAAGAACCATGGATCCCGAAAGCGTACCCAGCCGCAGGGCGTTAATGAGGGAGAAAATAGCCAGTGCTCCCAGAAAACCTCGCGTAATTAACAAAACCACCGACCGGCCGTCAAGATGCCTGGAATAGCGTATAAGTGCGGGAACAGATATAATCAATCCAAGTAAAAACCGCACCAGCACAATCTCTCCGGAGGGAACTCGAAGGGATAAGTACTTGAGCATTGTATCAAAAAAGGCGAAAAACCCCGCGGCGCTGAAAAGGGCTGCGGGGCCTTTGACTTTCCCGAAGTCGCACCGTGATTGAGGTAATGGAGGCATTTCTTACCCCTTCCGCTCGGATGCTATATATGTCGTTAGAGGTTTCAGCTATTTCCATTGATCATTACCACAGCTGCTCAGTTATTGCAAAACGCTTAATACCGTTCCTGCGTTTGATTTCTTTTATGTTCGATGGCCGGTAGCCGGTGCACTCCGGATCTTCTCGCCACCCTTACCTTTCAAATTTTTAAAATCTGAAAGGTTGGACAATTTTCCAAACAGGCGGTATCATATAAAAAAATAAGAACATTATATTGACCCCTTACATAATTACATCATTGGCGATTCGATGAATATTACCATTCGCCCTATGCGACACTCTGACGTGCCAGCCGTTATCGAGCTGGCCCAGGGGGAGCGGTGGTACTTGCAGCCGGAGGATTTACAAACCTCCATGGATTGGACGCCCACCGGCTGCCTGGCTGCGGAGAGCGATGGCAGGCTTGTTGGTTTTGTGACTTCATTCCTGTCCGACGGCGTGGGATGGTGGGGCAACCTTCTCGTGCATCCTGAGGAGAGAGGGCGGGGGACGGGTCGACTTTTGATCCGCCGGGTTACGGAAGAACTGGAAGCCTGCAACGCGCGAACCCTGATTGTAGTGGCCGCCCGTGGCCGCGAAGGTCTGTACCGCCAGTTTGATTTCATCCCCTTTCAGGATCTGATCATGTGGGTTGGTCCATCTTCGCAAGGATCCGATCCCCGCCAGGTTATCCACGGGGAGAAGGAAATTCACATGGCTTTGGCGCTGGATGAACAAGCATGGAATTTTTCACGCCGTCCTCTCCTGATGCACCTGGCACGCCGACGAGAGCTTATATCTGTCCCATCCCCTTATGCTTTTCTCATGCACGAGCCTGTGAAGCGTTTTCAATTCGTCGGGCCCTGGGAGGCATGCGGAGGAAGCAAAGAGGCCGCGGGCGAACTGCTGAAAAAGCTATTCGGCAGATTGGGGCCCGGGGCTTTTGTTTTTCTGAAGTCGCCCGCAGATAATTTTTTCGCGGCACAGATCCTGGCGGAAAATGGCTTTACTCCCTTGGAGAAGGAAACCATGATGTATCGGGGCAGGCCTCCGGGCGCGGATTTCGACCGGATTTACGCCATAGCCACAGGCGGCGCTTCCGGCTAAAAAGCGGACCTTGGCTCAGAGACACCCAATAATTCCATGTTGATTCCCACTGATATATCAAGCAAATTCTTCACCCGAGGAGTGGAAAGATCAGGCAACAGGGCTGGCGGACAGTCGTGGCTTTCCTGGCGGTTTTCCCGACACTGGTCGGCTGTGCTACAAACAGCAATGTGGAAACCCTGAGCGTACACGTCAATGAACTCAAAGACAACGCGGATCAAATGGAAGGGCAATTAGCGCGGACGGGCTGCAGGGTGGAGATAATAGAGGCCCTGGGGCGTCAGGCGGGAGCGCAGTTGGCCGCGATAAGCGCTCGACTGGATGCGGTAGACCATAAACTCCAGGAGATGAAGGGAACATTGGAGCGGAGCACATTTGATACGGACCGGGTCAAGGGCACACTCCGCATACAGTTCCGGGAACTCCAAAACAAGCTTAGCCAAAGTTTACCATAGCAAAAAATAAAATTCTATTTGAGCCTGTTCAATAATTAAAGATTCATCACAGGGCTGGTTTTTCCGGTTTTGGTGTAATCATATATGATATCCTGTGTGATGACAATATCATGTTCGATAGCATGGATGGTAACATGATCAATGCCTTTATAAAAATTGCTCGTTTCCATGCGGTACCTGTTTTCTT
>JAFDED010000116.1 GCA_019310535.1 Deltaproteobacteria bacterium | reverse complement strand
GATGGTCAAAAGCAACTGGGTGTACAGGAAGCTCAAGAACTTCCGCGCCGGCATTGAAGCGAATATCTCTCAACTCAAACGCTCCTTTGGGCTTGCCTGTTGCACCTGGACGGGATGGGCCGGTTTCAGGAAGTATCTCTGGAATGCGATCGTATCGTATAACCTGCTCGTGCCGGCAAGGTTGAAGCTGAAAACAGCATAGACCAGGCGCAGATGAAAAACCGCGCCAATAAAGGCATTGGTGTGCCCATCGTGTCAATAATATCATTCTGAACTGAAAATCACGTCCAATCAAACTTAAAAACCCTTTTTTTGATCGTATCAGAGGTATAGCGATCACCACTCGTATCAAAAATCCGGGGGTTTCCGGATGGAAACTAATTAAATGACGTTTTCGTGCTCCTTCCACTTTTCCACCCAAATATTCGGCTTTATTCTTTTTCATACACCATCGTGCCATCCACCATAGTCAGATCAACGTTGATCCCCAGGATCTCCTCAGCGGGTGTCTCCAGGATATTGCGCGACAAGACCACCAAGTCCGCCAGCTTGCCGACCTCAATAGATCCCTTAATTCCTTCCTCAAAGCTGGCGTACGCACCGAATACCGTATAAGCACGGATGGCCTGCATCACGCTGACCGCCTCATTGGGGGCGATGATCTGGCCGGATGGCGTTTTGCGGGTAACAGCAAAATAGATACCATGCATTGGATTGGGATCTATGACCGGCGTGTCCGAACTTAGAGGAGATATGATGCCCCTATCCATAAGGCTGCGCAAAGGATACGCGCAACTCAAGCGTTCCACACCAAAAGAGCTAATATAGCTATCGCCCATTTCATACAGGAATGGCAGGCCCAGAGCAGGCACCGCGCCGAGATCCCTTATCTTGTCCATTATGGGGCCATCCAGAAGGCCACAATGCTCGATGCGGTGGCGGTGGTTTTTCCTCGGGTGCAGCCGCAAGGCCTTTTCAAAGCTTTGGAGCGTCATCTCAACGGCCCGATCTCCCAGGGCGTGGACACCCACCTGGTATCCTGTTTTGTGTCCTCTCATGACAAGCTCGTCCAGTTCTTCCTGGGTCATGTGCAAGATGCCGTAGTTGGTGGGATCGTCCGGATAGGGCTCTCGCATGGCCGCTGAGCCACCGCTGCCAGCGCCGTCCATCTGCAGTTTGTACGCGCCGAGCCTGAGTTTCTCGTTGCCGAATCCGGTGACCAGACCTGAGGATAGATACTGTTCACCCAAGGTAATGGTGGTTCCGCTGGTGCGAACCATAAAATACAGGCGCACCTGGATCCACCCCTCGCTCACACCTTTCTGGAACAGTCGAATTTCACCGGGATTGCGGCCGCTGGCATCATGGGCGCTGGTGATCCCCCTGCTCAGGAAATCATAATTCATCATTTTCATGCCTTTTTCAAGATCCTCATATGACGGCTGAGTACGCATCCGGATCGGGATCTGGGCATGCTCGAAGAGGAGCCCGGTGGGTTCCCCCCGGCTGTCCCGGTCTATTTTTCCACCATGGGGATCGGGCGTCTCCCGTCCAATATCGAACTCTGCAAGGGTCATGCTGTTGGCCACCGACATGTGCCCACAGGCGCGGGTGATAAAGACCTTGTGATCCGGCGCCGCCTCATCAAAATCCCAGCGAGTCGGGTGCCTTTTCTCCTTCAGCTTGTTGTGGTCGTAACCCCTGCCCAAAATCCACTCTCCCCGAGGCGTCGTGGAAGCGCGTTTTTTGATTTCCCGCTTAATATCCTCGATAGATTGCACATCTTGGTGACCGCAGCGAATCTGAAGTTTTACTGCACCATGATAACCGGGATGGCAGTGTGCGTCCACAAATCCCGGCAACAAGCTGCGGCCCTTTAAATCCACCACTCGAGTCTCAGGACCAGCCAGTGCATTTACTTCATGCGATTCTCCCACTCGCACAATTCGGTTGCCCGCGATCGCCACAGCCTCGCACACACGGTCTGAATCATCGACCGTGATCACAGACCCGTTAACAAAAACCACATCCGCATAATTCTTCATCCGCATCCTCCTTTATAGATTGGAGATATATCGAAAGGTTTCAATAGGTCCGCCCGGTCCCTTATATGACTTGATATGATTTGACGAGTTTTTTTATAAGAGATTCCGTCTCCACTTATAATACCGCCCGATATGTTCAGGTCACAGCCCAGGTCCCGTCGATATCTGAGACAGATGCATTACGGTTGTTCAGAACAGGTGGCAAGCCGTAAAGTGATCTTTTTCCACCTCTTTCCATTTAGGCTCCAGGTGCGAGCAAGCCTCCATGGATCGATTACATCGGGTGTGGAACCTGCATCCTTGCGGTGGATTTATGGGGCTGGGGATATCGCCCTTGAGGATGATTCGCTCCTTTTTCTTTTTGACCTGCGGCAGGGGAACGGCGGAAAGAAGAGCGATCGTGTATGGATGTTTTGGGTCGTCGTAGAGTAAGTCTCTAGGAGCGAGTTCCACAATTTTACCCAAGTACATAACAACGATCCGGTCGCTTATATGCTCCACTACGCTGAGGTCATGGGAAATAAAGAGATAGGAAAGACGAAAATCCTCCTTGAGCTTTTCCATGAGGTTAATGACCTGTGCCTGAATGGAGACATCCAAGGCTGAAAGGGGCTCATCGGCCACCACCAACTCCGGATTAAGGACGATGACGCGAGCGATGCTGATACGTTGTCGCTGTCCTCCGCTAAACTCGTGCGGGTAGCGGGTGGAATGCTCGGGGCGAAGGCCCACTTTTTCCATGATTTCAAAAACGCGCTCTTCCCGCTCTTTGGTGTTCATTTTGGCGTTGCGCTTAAGTCCTTCTCCAATTATGTCCTTTACAGTCATTCTAGGATTGAGTGAAGAGTATGGATCCTGGAAAATGATCTGCATTTTTTGGCGTAGTGGACGCATTGCTTTTCGGCTCAAGCCTGTGATGTCCCGATCTCGAAACCAAATGCGTCCCTCTGTGGGGTCTATCAGTCGCAGAATCAGTCGGCCTGTGGTGGACTTGCCGCAGCCCGACTCTCCCACGAAGCCAAGTGTTTCCCCTTGTCGGAGCTCAAATTGTATGCCGTCCACAGCCCGGATAACATCATCTCCCCGTCTCAAGAACCCTTTCCGCACTGGGAAGTACTTCTTCAAGTTTTCGACTTTGAGCAAGGTATTCATAAGATATTAAGCGTATAGAATAAATGTTTTCATGAAAAGAGCCAGCAAGACACGTGGTGCCCCTCGCTTACAGTGATCCGCGGAGGTTCTTCTTCCATCCTGCAAATTTTCTTTTTCGCCGCGCAACGGGGGTGAAATGCACACCCGGAGGGAAGGTTAAACAAGCTGGGAACCAATCCTTTAATCTCATACAGAGTATGACGTTCCTGACCCCGGCGCCGGCCGGGCAGGGGGATAGAGCGCAGCAAGCCCCGTGTGTACGGATGCCTCGCATTCTCGAAGATTGCGTCCACAGGCCCTTCCTCGACTATCTTGCCGGCATACATAACAACCACCCTATTGGCCGATTCAGCAACGAGGCCGAGGTTGTGGGTAATAAGGATAATAGCGGCCCCGATCTCCTGGGTCAGCTTATACATAATATTCAACACCTGGGCCTGGATGGTGACATCCAGGGCTGTGGTGGGCTCGTCAGCCAGCAGCACTTCCGGATTCAGCAACAGCGCTTCTGCAATCATTACCCGCTGCCGCATGCCGCCGCTAAGTTGATGGGGGTAATCGTTCACCCGTTTCTCAGGCTCTGGAATCTCGACCAAACGAAGCATCTCGATGGCACGATCACGGGCTTCAGCCCGCCTGATCTTGCGGTGGACGAGGAGGGCTTCCATCAACTGATTTCCGATAGTAAAGGCAGGATTAAGAGAGATCATGGGTTCCTGAAAGATCATTGAGATACGATTGCCCCTTATCTGACGTATGTGCTTCATGGGGAGTTGAAGCAAATCCTGTCCGTCCAGCAGGATTTGACCCGAATCGATCTTGCCCGGAGGAGTGGGCACCAGGCGAAGAATGGACAGAGCGGTAACACTTTTACCGCATCCCGATTCACCCACCAGGCCAAGGATCTCTCCTGGTTTCAGAAAGAAGCTGATCCCATTTACAGCCCTCGCGATGCCCTCACGGGTATAAAAAAAGGTCTTCAGATCTTTAATGATTAGCTTGGTGTCCATGGTCTCATGGTTATTTAAGTCGAGGATCAAGGACGTCCCTCAGGGCATCTCCAAACAAATTGAATCCCAGAACTGCGAGGGTTATGGAGATGCCAGGAAACACGGTCATCCACGGTGCATCCAGCATGAAGTTACGAGCATCGCTGAGGATGTTTCCCCAGGACGGGGCTGGAGGTGGCGCTCCAAGGCCGAGAAAGCTTAAAGCGGCTTCCGCAAGGATGGCGTATGCCAGGCTCACTGTGGCCTGCACGATCAGGGGGGCTGTGCAGTTGGGCAGGATATGATTAAAGATAATCACCAAGTCGCTGTGTCCCATCGCAAGAGAGGCTTCAACAAATTCCTTTTCTTTCAAAGAGAGTACCGAACCTCGGATGATCCTGGCAAACCGTGGAATATACACGAATCCCAAAGCAATCACCACGTTGTAAAGGTGGCCGCCGAGAACCGCCATGATGCCAATGGCCAGAAGAATGGCGGGGAAAGACATGATGGCGTCCATGAACCGCATAATGATATTGTCCGTCAATCCCCCATAATACCCGGCTATCGCTCCGATGGTCACCCCGAAGACGGTCGCCAATAAAACTGACAGGAAGGAGATATACAAGGAAATCCGGGATCCATAAAGGACCCGGCTGAAGATGTCGCGCCCATAATCATCGGTTCCGAAAAAAAATTCCTTTGAGGGAGGGGAACCTCGATTGATGATGTCAACTTTTAGTGGATCGTGGGTAGCAATCCAGGGAGCAAGGACAGCCACGAGAATATTTGCCAGGATGACCGCCAACCCTATCAGTCCCATCCGGTTTTCCAATAACCTTTTCCAGGCCATGATCCACGCCTCTTATTGATATTCGATTCTTGGATCGAAGTAGGAATACAGAAGGTCAACGACCAAATTGATAACCACGTAAATCAGTGCGATAAAGAGAATGCACCCCTGCACAACGGGATAATCACGCGCGTAAATGGACACAACCACATACTTACCCAGTCCCGGCAGGCTGAAAACAGTCTCTGTCACCACAGCTCCGCCCAGCAGCCGGCCGTATTGGATGCCGATAGTGGTGAGCGTGGGTCCGAAAGCGTTTTTCAGGGCGTGCTTGGTGATAACTTTCCACTCCCTCAGTCCCTTAGCCCGTGCATGGGTGATATATTCCAGCCGTAACACTTCCAACATGGAGGAGCGGACCATGCGGGCAACTACCGCTGCCATGTATAGCCCCATTGTGGTTGCAGGCAAAATCAAAAATCGAAGCCCTTCCCAGAAGTCCTCCCATATGGGCACGAACCCGATGGTAGGAAACCAGCCAATGTACATAGAAAAGACCAAGAGCGCCATGAGCCCAAGCCAGAACCCAGGAATGGAAACTCCCAAGATGGTAGCCAGCATGAACAAATAGTCTTTCTGGGTGTTCTGGTAGATAGCGGCCATGATACCCGAGGGCAGAGAAAGGACCAATGAGAAGAGCAAGGCAAGAGTGGTCAATGTGATGGTTACGGGAAAACGTTCTTTGATAGACTGGACCACGGGCCGCTTGGTCTGAATGGAAATCCCGAAATCTCCATTCAGGATGTTGCGAATCCAGAGAGCAAACTGCACGGGTAAAGGCCTGTCTAATCCCAAAGTTTTACGCACGGCTGTTACGTTTTCTGGGCTTGCATCCTCACCAAGCATGGCGATAACGGGATCCCCCGGAATAAGGTGGATTAAGAAAAACACCATGAACGCCACCAGCAGCAAGGTGGGAATAAAATAGAGAATCCGTTTGAGAATGTATTGAATCATGAGGTAAAGAGATAAGTGGACTTATTTATATGTAGTAGCTGACATTTAATGTAAAAACTTTAAGATGCGCACTATTGCATTATCTTGGCTTCGTTTGCAGTAGTGTCCGGTTAAGATATTTCACGATTTTTCAAAGGCCCTATTTTTGGGCGTTTTGGGAAATTTGTTAATCTATTAACCTGACACTCCTGTCCTTGAACCTATAATGCCGGGAACTTGAATCCGTCTGATTCTCTCTATTTCAAGAGCTCCAATCAATTCCAGACCGAGCCCATAATTCTCGAGTTTTCTTCTTCGTAAATTTTTCTTGAAGATACTCACTCTTGCATAGCCTAGCGGGAGAAACTTGCCGCAATTAGAAAGTGCAGCTTCTTTTCGTGCTTGCTTCAGCACTTTTCTGAATATTCTGCGGCACGACATGCGTACGGCTTCTTGAATGACATCCTCTGGGCATTACAAAACTATAGAACCTCGAAGGACAGAACGCCAACCATTGCGCACAACATTCTGGTAAGGCCGACTGAGTTCCATATATTTCGTTCTTCTAATCTCTTCTACACAGTTATACACATCAATCCCTTCAAGAGGCTTCCCTTTGTTCATGCGAAAGGATGCCGCGATAATGAGTCGTACCAATCATCTCTCTTCACTTCGCTGAGAAATAGGAATGCCTTGTCTATTTCATGCACGTGATTGATTAATAGACTCTGCAACTGGCTATAGCGTTGCGATTCTTCTTCTTTCAGAAAAGGCCAACGGCGGTCGAATAATACCTCAGAATAAAACCGTTCAGGTACACTATCCAAATACTTGGACAGCGATAAGTAGGATTTATGGGAGCAATCGTAAAAGAGCTGAAATCTATCCATCAGCCGATGAAGGTTGGTTTCGTGCAGCTTGGCTGTTATAGGATTCCACCAAATGTCCTGAACTGTCCCCATAGGGTATTTCTCTATCTGTTGCTAATATTCGATTTGAGCTGAAGGGAGCAGTATGCAGGTTTTAAATGGGGGGACCCCCGAAAGCAGGACCCCCCATTTGTTGTTTTGACTCTATCGTTATTTCTCCAGCCACACACCCCAGAGTCTGATGAAATTGGTTCCCCACATCTTGTAACCCTTGATATAGTTCCAATACGCGTGGAAATAATTGTAATTGAAAAAAACGATAGCGGGAACTCCTTCGTAGACCAAATTGTGGGCTTCCTCGAAGAGTTTTTTGCGGGTCTCGAAGTCCAGTGTCTTCGATGCCTCGGCCCTGATCTCTTTCATCCGGGGGTAGTTGTCGTCAAAGCCGTTGTATTTCAAATAGATATAGGCCAACACCGGGTCCGGGCGAGCGCTGTGCCCAAAGGATATGATCTGATAGTTGCCATCATATAAGGTCTTGATCAAATTGGCCCACTCGAGGACGTTGAGCTTGGCCTTGATGCCCGCAGCAGCCAGCTCGGACTGGACAGCCACGGCAATGCTGTACATCATGGCATATTTTTTCGTGGTAAGAATCTCTATCTCTTCTCCCTTATAACCCGACTCTTTTAACAGCTTTTTGGCTTTCGCTAAATCCTTCTTGTACCATTTCTTGTGCAGCGGTGTGTAGTACTGGTTTTGAACAGCCACAAATGAAGAATTGACCGCGGCGTATCCCCGGGTGGCCGCCTGGGAGACCACATCCCTGTCAATAGCGTAAGCGCACGCTTGGCGAAACTTCACATTGGAGGTAATGGAGTTTTTGCAGCCGAAATAGATCTCATACCATGATTGGCCCGGTTTCTCATCCACAACGATTCCGCGCTTCACATAATCCTTTCGGAATTTCTCCACGTTTTTAAAGGGAAGGTACTGGAGCAGGTCCACTTCCTTATTCAGGAGGGCCATTGTAGCTACCGATTCCTCAACCACGGGGACAAATTTGATTTTGTCAAGATACGCAATGCGCTCTCCGGCAAAACCATTAATGGGACCAGGTTGTGGCTTGTATTGATCGAAGCGCTCCAGCAGAACATATCGGTCGGGTTTCCACTCAACAAACTTGAATGGCCCTGTCCCCACGGGATGCTTCATCACCCCGCCCTGTTTTTCTACCTCCTCGCGGGGAACGACGGCCATTATGGGTGAAATATAGGCCAGTGCATAGAGTATCGTTGCATCTCTCTTCTTCATATGGATACGGACTGTGTACTTATCCACAACTTCGATTTGATCAATGTTTTTAAGGCTTGTCCGGCGGGGATTACCAGTCTTTGGATCCATGATCCGCTCAATGGAGTACTTGACGTCATCAGCCACCATCTCACGGCCGTTGTGAAAGAGTTTGCCTTTTCGCAGATAAAACGTGATGGTCTTATAGTCCGGGCTGATATCCCACCGCTCAGCCAGAACCGGCACCAGCTCCATATTCTCTCCATGGCCAATCAGACGCTCGAAGACATGGTTCAGCACCGTGGATGTGACGAAAGCGGTGGTAACGTGTGGATCTACGGCCGTTACATCCGTGTTGAGCCCGACAGTGACCATACCTCCTCGCTTAGGAGAGGACTGGGCATAGCCGTCAGCAACCATCCAACTAAAGAACGACAAAATCGTGAAGGCTGTGATCAAGGCGACATTCCGTTTCATCTCTTCCTCCTTGGTTTAAGGTTAATCACCCATGCGGATATTTTTTCCGACCCACACTTCCTAACCATTAACAGGTATCTAAGGACGCAATCTTGGGATTCATGGCAGTGCTCACTAGACGATACGCTATTTTCTTGATCCACAATTTTCAAGGAAACCTTCCTCATCCTTATTTTTATTTTTATATCACCCTTCTTGCATCCATCTACCCGCTCACCTCAGAGATTGCCTCTTCCAGGACCCTCATCCCCTGATCTAATTGTTCATCAGTGATCACTATGGGCATCAAAATGCGTATTACGTTGTGCAAATTACCGCAAGAAAGGAGGATGAGCCCTTTTTCAAAACCTATTTCCACGATGCGCTTGGCCTCATCCGCTGCCGGTTCCCGGGTTTCGCGGTTTTTAACGAGCTCCATGGCCAGCATAGGTCCCAGGCCTCGAATCTCGCCGACGAGAGCATACTTTTCTCGGAGACTGAGAAGGCGATGGTGGACTCGTTCGCCAAGGGACCGGGCTTTCTCCAATATTGGCTCGTTCCGGAACATTTCCAGCACAGCCAGAGCTGCGGCGCAGGATACGGGGTTGCCCCCATATGTTCCCCCCAGGCCACCCACGTGGGGAGCATCCATGATTTCAGCCCGCCCTGTCACAGCACTCAGTGGCATGCCCGCGGCCAGGGATTTGGCCGTGATGATCAAATCGGGTTCAACGCCGAAGTACTCACTGGCATATAATTTGCCCGTCCTCCCCATGCCCGATTGGATCTCATCCATGATAAATACGATACCGTGCCCGCGGCATATCTCCTGGATTCGCTGGAAGTAATCCAATGGTGGAGTTATAAACCCTCCCTCGCCCTGGATCGGCTCTGCAATGACCGCTGCAACATTCTCGGCCGCAATATGCGAGATGAAGAATTCCCTGAGATACTCTGCGCAGGATAGTTCGCAAGAGGGATATTGCAACCCGAATCGGCATCTATAGCAGTAGCCGAAGGGCATCCGGTAGATCTCTGGGGCAAAAGGGCCAAAGCCGAACTTATATGGCTTCACTTTACTGGTCAGGCTCATCCCCAGCAAGGTGCGGCCATGGAATGCATTATCGAAGGCGATGATCGCAGACCGGCCAGTGTAATATCGTGCAATCTTGATTGCGTTTTCTACCGCCTCGACCCCTGAGTTGGTCAGCATGGTTTTTTTGGGAAAGGTTCCGGGTGTAATGCTGTTGAGCTCCCTGGCTACCGCTATGTACGGCTCGTACATGGAGACATGAAAGCAGGCATGGATGAACCGCTTCGCTTGCCTTTGGATTGCCTCAATTACTGCCCTGGGACAATGTCCCACATTTAGCACGCCAATACCACCTGCGAAGTCGATAAATTCACGGCCCTCAACGTCTCGGATTATCGCCCCGTGAGCTCGTTCCACGAACATCGGGACGGTTGTGTATACTCCCCGAGGGACATGGTGTTCGCGCTCCTTAAGAAATTCTTCTGTGAGCGGGCCTTGACTCATATATCTCTCTCCTTCACTCAGTAATTTGGCTATCTGGTTAGAAAAATTTCATCCAACGTTCCTTAACTTAAGGTATACCCCATTGTCAAGACAAAAATCTCGTATCACTCAATACATATTGTTGAAATCAAATTTGGAAACTGCCTCCCAAAACTAAAGTCAAACTCCAACATTCGTTTGATGCTCAGGGATGCAGCTTCTCGGCAGGCCATCCTCACCCAGCTTGAGGATAAGCTCAAGCAAGGAGCCAAAAGTCTGATCCACAACCGAGGGTATGAGCGGTCTTTAAAGGCTGAGAGCTGTGCAGTGAGGATTGACCTCGATGCCGTGGAACGTGATGTCCGCTATGACGGAAAGTTTGTGCTCTTGACCGATACGAAATTGCCCACACAAGAGGTGGCCGAGGGGTACAAAAATCTGTGGCGCGTGGAGAGGACTTTTCGTGATGAAAAGTCCACCCTGGAAGTGCGGCCCATCTACCACCACAACGACGGCCAGTGTATCGGCCACATCGCAGCCTCATCCCTGGCCCTCAGATTGGAGATGGATCTTCAGAGAGCGCTTGATGAGAAAAAAGTGGAGGTCTCCTGGCCCACCTTGATGTATGATCTGTGCAATTTCGAGGCGGCGCATATTGAGCTTAAAGGCAAGCGCTGCATCATCTGGACGGACTTCGTGGGCTCGGCCTATAGCGCTTTCCAGACCGCCGGGATTAAATCACCTCCATGGGTCTCATATCTTTGAATGGAAATGAGATGTAGTGCCATAAAAGGAATTTGCGCCCGTATCTTTTTGTTTTCAAAGAATATTAATTTAATACCCTAAACCATCAGCTATGCTGATGGTCCAAGCTATGCTATGCGGGTAGGTGAGTTATTTTCTTAGCTCCCCCGAACGAATACCCCTCAAGATGTGGGTGGGTGGCCCTAAACACCAAAGGGAGGTATTCGATGGGAGATTTCAGAAAATTAGCACATGCGGTATGGGAATGCAAATACCACATCGTTTGGTGTCCGAAGTATCGGTTCAGGATTCTCACTGGGACCCTCGGGCTATCTGTTCGAGGTATCATCAAGCAACTGTGCGAGTGGAAGAAGGTCGAGATCTTGGAAGGCAATGTGCAGATCGACCACATCCATTTGGTTCTGTCTATACTACCGAAGTATTTGGTTTCAGAGTTGGTAGGGTTTCTGAAAGGAAAGAGCGCCATCAAGATATTCGATATGCATCTGGAGCTAAAGCGAAGGTACTGGGGGCGGCATTTCTGGGCGAAAGGGTACTG